>CAIPBN010000345.1 GCA_903863315.1 uncultured Verrucomicrobiota bacterium
CGCGATGAAGCGCTGGCCCGCAACTTCAAGCAGCTCTCCGCCGACCTGCCGGCCATCAGCGGGCATGTCAACAACACGCTCTCCAACGTCAACTCCCTCGCCGTGGATGCGCATCTGGTGATGACCAACCTGAACAGCTTCCTCGGGGATGGCCGCGCGTTTGCGGGCAATGGCGCGCTGCTGCTGAGCAACCTCAACGCCCACGGCCTGTTCTACAAACCCAAGCCGCCCAAGCCGACGAACAGCCCGCCGCCGCAGCCGCTGCTCAGTCCGCGCCAGAAGTCCCAGACCCGCTGACCGTTTCGCCGCCATGTCCATCTGGGCCATCCGCATCGTATTCCTGATCCTGTGCACGCTGGGGGGCTTCGCCGTGAGCCAGGTCCGCCCGGAACTGCTGGATGCCGGCCGGTTCTGGACGCTGCTGGGCTTCGGCCTGGGCGGAGTGCTCATCGCGCTGGACGAGATGCTCAAGGGCTTCTCCCTCCGTGCCTTCTCGGCTGCCACCTTCGGGCTGCTGCTGGGCACGGGCGTGGCCTGGATGTTCGACAACTCCGGGATCTTCATGTGGGTGGACAAGGAGGACGAGGTCACGCGCGCGCTGGTGCGCATGAGCTTGTTCATCAGCTTTGGCTACATCGGCATGATCATGGCAATGCGCAGCAACAAGGAGGACTTCTCCCTCATCATTCCGTATGTCCGCTTTACCCGGGAAAACCGGGCGGACAACCTCCTCCTGCTCGACACCAGCATCATCATCGACGGGCGCATCGCGGATCTCATCGAGGCGCGTTTCGTGGAGGGCGTCGTTGTGGTCCCCCGGTTTGTGCTCAAGGAACTCCAGCAGATCGCCGATTCCGCCGATCCCCTGCGCCGGGCGCGGGGCCGTCGCGGCCTGGACATGCTCGCCCGCCTCCAGCGCAACAAGGTGAACGAGGTGAAGATTCACGACGCCGATTTCCCCGATGAAAAGGAGACGGACACCAAGCTGCTCCGGCTGGCCCAAATGCTCCAGGCCTGCCTCTACACCAACGACCACAACCTGGGCAAAATCGCCGACCTACAATCCATCAAGCACGTCAACTTGAACGACCTGGCCGCCGCCTTGAAGCCGGCGATCCTGCCAGGCGAAGTCTTCAGCCTGAGGATTGCCCGCGAGGGCAAGGACAAGGGCCAGGGCATCGGCTACCTTAGCGACGGCACGATGGTGGTCGTGAACAACGCCCAGAAGTTCGTCGGCCAGCAAATCGAGGTGCAGGTCATCAGCCTGTTGCAGAGCACCACGGGCACACTGGTCTTTGCCGATCCGAAGAATGTGCCCGTCAGCCATCCCGCTCCGGTCGCCTGACTTGTGCAACTGGTCACCGTCTTCACCGCCTTCAATCCGGCCGAGGCCCAGCTCATCCGCTCGCGTTTGGAAGCCGCCGGGATACTCGCATTTGTTGCCGACGAACTCGCGGCCCTGAGCATGGATGGCTATGCGTTGGCAGCCGGCGGCATCCGTGTGCAGGTGCCGGAGGTGGACGCGGCGGCGGCCTTGGACTTGATTCGCGACGATGGCGGGGAGGAGTGAACGCGGGAGTGCTGGATGGCTGACCGCCTCGCTTGCGCTTCCGGCCGATTCTTATCTTAATCTTCCCGCGTGAATGATCGTCTTCGCCAAGCCCTTGTTCGGCTCCGCCGTGAGCTCGCCACCGATGAACTGCGGGTGGATGCCGCCACCCTTCAGGCCCATGCCGGTGACAAATGGTTTGCCGCGCATCCACCGGATCTCGTCGCCCTGCCCAAGTCTCCCGAGGCCGTTGCCACCGTCTTGCGCATCGCGCACGAGCACCGCGTGCCGGTGACCCCGCGTGGTGCGGGCCATGGATACGTGGGAGGGTGCGTTCCAGTGCGTGGCGGCATCGCCTTGTCCGTCGCGAGGATGAACCGGATCAAGGAAATCAATCCGCGCGACTTTGTGGCGGTTGTCGAGCCAGGCGTCATCACCGCAAAACTACAGGGCGCTGCCGAGAAACGCGGGCTCTACTACCCGCCCGATCCGGCCAGCCGCGCTGATTGCTCGCTCGGCGGCAACATCGCCACCAATGCTGGCGGGCCGCGCTGCCTCAAATACGGCGTCACCCGCGACTACGTGCTCGGACTGCAAGTGGCGCTCGCCGATGGCCGCCTCGTGCGCCTGGGCAGCCGCTGCCATAAGAACAAGACGGGCTTCGATCTGCACCGCATGTTTGTGGGTTCCGAGGGGCTCCTGGGCATTGTGACCGAGGCCACGCTCAAGCTTCTGCCCTTGCCGCCATATCGCGCCCTGATCGGGGTTGGTTTTGACTCCACGCGTGGCGCGGCGCGGTCCTTGGCCGCCATTTTCAAGGCCGGCTTCCTGCCGTGTGCGCTGGAGATTGCGGATGAGTTCACACTCGCCGCCGCCTACAAGCGAACGAAGAGCGAGCAACTGGCCGGCTGCCGGGCGATGCTCTTCGTTGAACTTGATGGACAAGAGCAGTCCGTGCGCGCCGAGCTGACCGAGGTCGAGCGACTGGTCACCGCGCAACGGCCGGTCTTCATCAATCGCGCGTTTGGCGGTGCGGCGGTCGAGTCGTTGTGGGGCTTGCGCCGTGAGTTCAGCTACAGCTTGCGCGACACCGGGCTGACCAAACTGAACGAGGATGTCACCGTCCCGCGCGGCCGACTGGAGGAGCTGTTCCGCTTCGCCGCGCGTTTGCAGAAACAGCACGGGCTGCCGGTGGCCTGCTTTGGCCACGCGGGCGATGGCAACATCCATGTCAACGTGATGGTGGACTACGCGCAGCCCGGCAACCGCGCGCGGGCCGACGCGGCGTTGGATGACCTCTTCAAGCAGATCCTCGCCTGGGGCGGGGTCATCACGGGCGAGCACGGCATTGGCTTGGCGAAGAAGCCATGGTGGCCGCTCGCGGCGAACGAGGATGTCCGCCAATTGCATCGCGCCGTGAAGCGGGCTTTGGACCCGCACGGGATTCTGAATCCCGGGAAATTTGTCTGAGCAGAGGTCCGTTCCGGCGCGATTTCGCCGTGGACGTTTCACCGCGACCTAGTGCGGGCGGTAATTGGCCTTGGCTTCCGGCATCCATTGCTGGAGTTGCTGGACGCGCA
>CAIPBN010000346.1 GCA_903863315.1 uncultured Verrucomicrobiota bacterium
GTATTATCGGAAGGGAGCGTGACCAGTGTTCAGCCGGTTGTGATGGCAGCGTTGCGAGTGCGCCGCTGATGGGGCGCTGAATACTTTCCCCCGCTCACCGCATCCCCGGCATCCCGCCCATCTTCCCCATCATCTTCTGGAACTTGGACATCTTCTTCATCATCTGCTGCATCTGGGCGAACTGCTGGAGCAGCGTGTTGACCTCGGTGACGGTCACGCCGCTGCCCTTGGCGATGCGCTGACGGCGCTTGGCGTTGAGCAGGTTCGGGTTGCGCCGCTCCTGCGGGGTCATGGCGCAGATGATGCCCTCCTTGCGGCGGAAATCCTTCTCGGCCTTGTTGAAGTCGGTGCCCTTCGCCATGTCCGCACCGCCGGGCAGCATGCCCATGATGTTCTCCAGCGGGCCCAGTTTCTTCATCTCGCGCAATTGGAGAAGGAAGTCCTCCAGCGAGAAGAGGCCCTTGCGCATCTTCTCCTCCATCGCCATCGCGGTGCTCTGGTCGATCTTCTCCGCCGCCTTCTCCACGAGCGACACCACGTCACCCATGCCCAGAATACGCTGCGCCATGCGCTCCGGGTGGAAGGGCTCGAAGTCATCCAGCTTCTCGCCTACGCCCATGAACTTGATGGGCTTGCCGGTGACTTCGCGCAGGCTCAGGGCCGCGCCGCCGCGCGCGTCGCCGTCCAGCTTGGTGAGGATGGAGCCGGTGAGCTTGAGCGCCTGGTCGAAGTGCGTCGCGACGTTGACGGCTTCCTGGCCGGTGGCGGCGTCGAGGACGAGAAGAATTTCCTGCGGCTGCACGAGATCGCGCAGGCGGACCAGCTCCTGCACGAGCACTTCGTCGATTTGCAGGCGGCCGGCGGTGTCGAAGAGGATGACGTTGCGGCTGGTGAGCTTGGCGAGCTGCTGGGCGTCACGGGCGATTTTCAGCACGTCCGTCTCACCGCGCTTGAGGAAGACGGGGACATCGAGCTGCTTGCCCAAGGTTTCGAGCTGATCCATCGCGGCGGGGCGATACACATCGCACGCCACGAGCAGGGGCTGGCGGCCCTGCTTCTTGAGCCAGTTGGCCAGTTTGCCGGAGCTGGTGGTCTTGCCCGCGCCGTGGAGACCGACCATCAGGATGTTGGTGGGGCTGGCAGAGAGGTTGAGGCCGGCGTTCTGCGACCCCAGGAGCGCGACGAGCTCGTCGCTGATGAGTTTGATGATCTGCTGGCCCGGATGGATGCTCTGGATGACCTGCTGGCCGATGGCCTTTTCCTTCACGCGCTCAATGAAGTCGCGCGCGACCTTGAAGTTCACGTCGGCGTCCAGCAGCGCCATGCGCACGTCGCGGAGGGAGTCGCTGACGTTGGACTCGGAGATTTTGCCGAGCCCGCGCAGGTTGCGGAAGACGTTCTGGAGCTTGCCGGAGAGCGAATCGAACATGGGGCGGATTTTGCGAGGCAGCGGGAAAACTGCCAGCCCTTTCGCGGAACATGAGCAGCCATTTCTTGTGACTGCGGCCTGCTCCAGCGTAGCGTCCGGCCAGAGATTTTTGCCGAGATGCACAATGTAACCCGACTTCCCAATGGTCTGGCCGTCGCCACTGCCGAGATGCCGCACATGGCCAGCGTGTGTCTGGGGGTCTGGGTGGGCACGGGCTCGCGCCATGAGCCGGCGGCGCTGAACGGCGCGGCGCATTTCATCGAGCACCTGCTGTTCAAGGGCACCGCCCGCCGCACCGCGCGGCGGATTTCGGAGGAGGTCGAGGGGCTGGGCGGCCAGTTGAACGCCTACACGAGCGAGGATCACACCTGTTTCTATGCGCGAGCCCGGCACGATCATCGAGCGACATTGCTCGACGTGATCATGGACATGCGGCTGAACTCGCGGTTCGCCCCGGCCGATCTCGTCAAGGAGCGCGCGGTCATCAAGGAGGAGCGGATGATGTATCGCGATCAGCCGCCGCACCTCGTGCAGGAGCTGCTGAACGAGACGCTCTGGCCCGGGCACCCGCTGGGACGGGCCATTGAAGGCACCCCGCGCTCGCTGGACCGGTTGACGCGACCGCGGCTGCTGGGCTTCCTGCGCAACAACTACGGGGCGGAGAACACCTGCATCGTCGCGGCCGGGAATGTGCGGCATGCGGAACTGGTGCAGGAGGTGTCCCGGCACATGCGGCGCTTTCCCTCCGGGGCCGCGCCGGTGAGCGAGCCGGCGGTGAGCCAGCAGGACAAGCCTCGCGTGCGCCTGCACACGATGGCGGCGGAGCAGACGCAACTGGCGCTGGGCCTCCGCACCACCTCGCGACATGACGAGCGGCGGTTCGCGCTGCGGGTGCTCAACGCGCTGTTCGGCGAGTGCATGAGTTCTCGGCTCTTTCAATGCCTGCGCGAGGATCGCGGCATCGCCTACGATGTGCACAGCGCGGCCAGCCACTTCGCCGACACCGGGGACATGGTGGTGTATGCCGGCGTGGACGACGACAAGCTGCCGCAGGTGCTCAAGCTCATCGCCCGCGAGATGCGCCGGCTCACCCTCCGCCCGCCGGCGCTGGCGGAAGTCCGGCGTGCCCGCGACTATGTGATCGGACAGTTCGACCTCGCGCTCGAAGGGACCGAGGCACACATGAGCTGGATGGGGGAGCAGTTGATGGGCTACGGCCAGTTGGTCTCGCCCGGAATGGTGCGGGAGCGGTTCGGGGCCGTCACGCCGGGCGAAGTTCGCCGGGCGGCCGCGGACTTCTTCCGGCCGGAGCGGATGAGTGTGGCCCTGGTTTCGCCTTTGCGCCGGCTGTCGTTTGACGTGGAGCAGGTGTTCGGCTGCTTGGCGTGAGCA
>CAIPBN010000347.1 GCA_903863315.1 uncultured Verrucomicrobiota bacterium
CTGCGGGGGACGGACGCGCAGCGACCGGACCTGCAAGCCGAAATCAGCGCCCACGCCCCGCCCGCCGTGGTCCAGGCGCTCCGCACGCTCGCGCCACGGGTCAGCGCACTGAGCGACTTCGACACCTTGCCGCTGCTGGACCTGTGCGTGCCGGCGCTGCGCAGCGCGACGGCGGAGGATTACGCGCGCTTGTCCGCGGCCAGCCAGCGCATCACGCAGGCGGACCGGCAGGTGGACTTGTTCGAGTTCGCGCTGCAAAACGTGCTGCGACGCCACCTCGACCCGGTTTTCCGATCCGGCTTAGAACGGGCAACGAAGTTCGAGGCTGCGGAGTTACCGCGCGCTGCGGGCACGATGCTTTCCCTGCTGGCCCACGCCGGTGCCGCCGCCGCCGACCACGCACGCGATGCATTCGCGGACGGCGCACGCAAGCTTCCCGCACTGCGCGCTCAAATGGAACTGCTCCCCGTCACGGACTGCTCGCTGGCAAGCTTGGAATCCGCGCTCGCCCAACTCGCCGCCGCGCCACCGACGACGAAGCGGGAAGTCCTCTCGGCCTGCGCCGCCACCGCAGCCGCAGACGGGCAACTTTCCCCGCGCGAAGCCGAATTGCTCCGTGCCATCGCCGCCGCGCTGGATTGCCCTGTGCCACCACTGGCGGGTTGAAGCGGGGTGCCCCCCAACCCGGTGTGCCTCACGGAAACAGCCCGCGCAGCCGCTTGGCCTCACGCACGCGGGCGACGCCCAGCGAGAGCGCAGCCATGCGCATGGAGATTCTCTGCTTCCGGCTGAGATTCAGGGTTTGCGCGAAAGCGGTTTCCAGCAGGCGGAAGAGCTTGTCGGTGATCTCCGTCTCGCCCCAGAAGAAGCTCTGCAAGTCCTGCACCCACTCGAAGTAGCTCACCACCACGCCGCCCGCGTTGCAGAGGATGTCCGGGATGACGAAGATGTCCGGCCGCTGATCTAGCACAAGGTCCGCCTCCGGCGTGGTCGGGCCGTTGGCACCCTCGGCGAGGATGCGACACTGGATTTGGTTCACGTTCGCGGCAGTGATTTGCCGCTCCATCGCGGCGGGGACGAGGATGTCGCAGGGTGTCACGAGTAACTGCGCGTTGCTGATGTCCTCGCCGCCCGGGAAGCGCGTGACGGACTTAGTGCGCGCGACGTGCTCCTGCAACTTGTCGAGGTCCAGTCCACGCGCGTTCAACGTGCCGCCAAAGGCGTCGCTCACCGCGATGATCTTCACGCCGTAACGCGCCAGTGAAAAGGCCGTGACGGAACCCACGTTGCCGAAACCCTGCACCACGGCGGTCGCCTGGCTCGCGTTCAGGCCGATGGTGTCCATCGCGCGGTTGGCCAGGTAACTGACGCCGCGCCCGGTGGCCTCGCGCCGGCCCAGTGAGCCGCCGATGGCGACGGGCTTGCCCGTAACGACGGCGGGCGTGGCGTGGCCGGCGTGGACGGAATAGGTGTCCATCATCCACGCCATCACCTGCTCGTTGGTGCCGAGATCGGGCGCGGGAATGTCCACCTGCGGGCCGATGAAGGAGACGAGTTCCTGCGTGAAACGCCGCGTGAGCCGTTCCAGCTCGCCGGTGGACATTTGCGAGGGGTCGCACGCCACGCCGCCCTTCGCGCCGCCGTAAGGCAGGTTCATCAGCGCGCACTTCCAGCTCATCCACATCGCCAGCGCGGCGACTTCGCCGACGGTCACGTCCGGGTGGTAGCGCATCCCGCCCTTCGTCGGGCCGAGCGCGAGGTGATGCTGCACGCGGTAGCCGGCGAAGACCTCCACTTTGCCGTCGTCCCGCCGCACGGGCACCGCGACGGCCAGGGCGCGTTTGGGATACTTCAGCCGGTCTCGATCATTCACCGGAATGTCCAGTCGGTCCGCCACCAGGTCGAACTGCTGGCACGCCATGTGGAAGGTCGGGTGGTCGTAGATGTGCATGGCGGAAGGGTGGAGTCGCCCGGCGAGCGGAGCAAGTGGGAGTAATCAGTGTTCGGTCGCGTGCGGCGGGGCACGAGTGATTGCTGAAAATTGGATACTGAACACGGCACCCAGCATCCTGCCGGTCGAAGCTCCGCTCCTTTACACCCGCACGCGCACAACCTACGTTCCGCCGCGTGTCGGAGACCAAGAAAACGCGGGTGATGATTGGCATGAGTGGCGGGGTGGATTCCTCGGCGGCGGCGGCCTTGTTGCAGGAGCAGGGCTTCGACCTCGTGGGCGTCACGCTCAAGCTCTGGCCGCAGGATTGCGTGAACCGCGCGGAAGACAAGTGCTGCGGCCCCGAGGCGGTGAAGGACGCGCGGGCGGTGGCGCATCAGCTCGGCATCCCCTACTACCTCGTGGACGAGTCGGCGGAGTTTCAGAAGCAGGTCATCGCCTACTTTGCCGAGGAATACAAAGCCGGGCGCACGCCCAACCCGTGCGTGATGTGCAACGAGCGGCTCAAGTTCGGCACGCTGCTGCACCGCGCCGACCAGCTCGGCGCGCAGCTCATCGCCACCGGGCACTTCGCGCGCACGGAGAAATGCGCGGCGACCGGACGCACGTTGCTCAAGCGCGGTCGCGACCCGCGCAAGGACCAAAGCTACTTCCTCTTCTCGCTCAAGCAGTGGCAGCTTGAGCGCACCATCTTCCCGCTCGGTGCAATGACGAAGTCCGACACACGCGACCTCGCGCGCGAGTGCAAGCTCAAGACCGCCGAGAAAGAGGAGAGCATGGAAATCTGCTTCGTGCCGGACAACGACTACGGGAAGTTCCTCGAATCAGCGAAGCTCGCCACGCGGCATCGCGGCGACATCGTGGATGTCCACGGGCGCAAGCTCGGGCAGCACGATGGCATCGAGTTCTACACCATCGGGCAGCGCAAGGGCCTTGGCCTCTCCGCGCCCAAGCCGCTCTACGTCGTCGGACTGGACGCGGCGAACAACCGCGTCATCGTGGGCGACGAGACGATGCTGGACCGCGCCGAGTTCCGCGTGGAGCGCTGCAACTGGATTCCCTTTGAGACACCGCCCGTGTCAATCGAGGTCACGGCGAAGATTCGTTACAACCATCCCGGCACGCCGGCGACGGTGACGCCAACTCCC
>CAIPBN010000348.1 GCA_903863315.1 uncultured Verrucomicrobiota bacterium
GAGTGGCGCATCCACTTCCACATCCCGCTGCACGCGGCCCCGACGCCCATCTTCGACACGACCGCCGATCATGTGCTGGGCGTCATGGATGTTCTGAAGGAATCACCCGGCCTCTGCTCCCACCTCGAAATGGAAACCTACACTTGGGAGGTCATGCCGGCGGAAATGAAGAAACGCAACGTGGTGGACCAGCTCGTGGACGAATACCTCTGGACCATTGGCGAGCTGGCCAAGCGCCGGCTGGCATAGGAGCAAACGGCAGCGGGTGCTCAGGGAGTTCGGCTCAGAGGAGCAGGCTGACCAGAATCCCTTGGAGGACTGCCGCCAGTCCAATCGCCAGCCAGGTAACCAGCTCCCGCAACCGGTTGTTGCCCTGCCTCACCTCGCCCAGCCAGAACTGGATCTTGGCTGCGCCGAACGCAATGACATCGCCGTTGCGGAGGACAACCTCATCGAACTCCTGCTCATTGACGCTGGCCCTGCCCTGCCCAAGCCGGCGCAAACGGAAACCGGCGGGAACTTCCAATTCAAGTTGGAGGTGATGGTCCCAAACTCCCGGCTCACTCAACCGCAGTGAGTCATCCACCGCCCGTCCGATCGTGCAGGGAAACTGGCTGGCAATGTGAACCGCCCCCGCCCGCCCGCCATTGAGGACGCGCAACTGGACCATCAGAAGAATCGCCGCGGGACGTAAATGCGATCACCTGGGAAGAGCGGGCGGTCCAGCTTCGGATCCTTGAGCGCCTTCTTGCAATCCACGACTTCCTTGCGATCTCCCACCCGCGTGATGGTGACCTCGGTCTTGTCGCCAAATTCGCTGAAGTCCCCGGCGGAGGAAATCGCCTTGAGCAGCGTCAGGCCGGGCGTGAACGGGTAGCGGTTCGGACTCTTCACGAAGCCGCCGACATAGACGTAGCGCTCCTCCTGCTTCACGGTCACAGTCATCCGGGTGTAAAAATTGGGGACGTAGTATTCCTTGATCTCCTTCTCCAACTGCGACCGCGTCTTGCCAGAGGCGGTGAAAGTCTTGTCCAAATGCAGGGTGATTTTTCCATCCTCGGAAATGACCACCTCCTGCGGAGGGGGGCCATTCGGGATGTCGGACAGGATGACCACGATGCGCTCGCCAACATTAAGAATATCCGTCGAACCACTGTCCCCCTTGGGTGCCGCCGGAACCTGGGCCAGCGCGGCGGCCAGCGGAAGCAGAGTGGCGAGAGCCAAGGCAAACCACCCGGCCAAGACGGTGTTGAAACGACGCTTCATGCGATAAAAGTTGGTCCTTCTGCGAGGCCTCCGCAATCAGTATTTCGGCTTAATGGCCGGCGTGATATCCGCAACGGTGTGCTGCTTGCGCCGGTCCGCTTTGCCGGTTGGCTTGGCATCGTCATCGGCGTTGTTGTTGCTGTGGTAATTGTAGCCGCTGTAGTAGTAGTAGGAGGCATCGCTGGCCAGGTTGATGTTGTTGAGCACCACGCCGATAAGCCGGCCGCCGACCTTCTCCACCATCTGCCGCGAACGAATCGCCAGAGACTGCGGGTATTTCCGGTATTGGATGACCAGCAGGCACAGATCCGCGCCGCTGGCGAGCACCGTGGCGTCGCTCACTCCCATGATCGGCGGCGCGTCGAAGAAGACGAAGTCGTAGCGGTTCTTGACCTCCTTCATGAAGTCCTTCATCTGCGGCGAGTTCAAGATTCCGAGCGCGCTGCTGGGCAGCCGTCCGCTCGGCAGGAAGTCGAGCTTGGGCTGCACGGTTGTCTGGATGACCTCCTCCAGCTTGTTTGTGCCGAGCAGGTAGTTCGTCAGGCCGATGGAGTTGGAGAGGTTCAGCCGCTTGTGCAGGCTCGGGCGGCGCAGGTCCGAGTCCACGAGCAGCACCCGGTTGCCGTTCTGCGCGAACATGGTGGCGAGATTGAGCACGGTGGTGGACTTGCCCTCGCCTGCCCCGCCGCTGACCACGGTGATGGTGTTGGCGGTTTCGTCCTTGCGCGTGAACAGCACGTTGGTGCGCAACACGCGGTAGGCCTCCGCATGCGGGCTGTCCATGCCTTCGTCGAGGAGCGCACCGACGTTCTGCGGAATGACAGCCAGCACCGGGGCCTGCAAGGCGCGCTCGACGTCGTCGATCGTCTTCACGCTGGTGTCCAAGTATTCGATGAAGAACGCCAGACCAACCCCGAGCACGAGGCCGACAAAGACGCCTAGCGCAATGTTCAAGGTCATTTTCGGATAGGCAGCCTTGATGGCGGCTTCCGCGATATCGATGATGCGCACCGCCGTGCTGCGCTTGATGGCCGCGTCAATTTCCTCGACCTTGATTTTGTTCTCCACCAGTTCCCGCAGGCGTTGCTGGCGCTCCAGTTCCTGCAGGGCAATCGAGTAGATGCGCTTGCCCTCCGCAAGGTCGCGGCTCTTGAGTTTCTCGGATTCCAGCTTCTGGGTGCGCTCCTCCACGGTGGTCTTCAAGGCCTTGAGTTCCGCCTCCAAGCCCAGCATCACCGAGGTGGCCCGGGCATCAATCTGCGTGGACAGCTCGGCGATGACTGCCTGCATGCGCAGATACTCCGGGTTCTGCGGGCCCAAGTCCTTGCTCTTGCTGATGAAATCCTGCTTCGCCACGTTCAGCTTCTCGATGCCGCGGGACAACAACTCATCATTCACAAAGACGCCAATCGCATTGCGGAGGTGGTCTGGAGTGAGCTTTTTCAACTCATCGTAACGGGTCTGCTTTTGAGTCAGCGTGGTGCGCAACTGGATGGCCTCCTGGTCGAGCACCCGCATCGTGTCCGTGTCCAGGGACATGACCGTGTTCTGGCCCTCGAAGGTCACCACAATGCCCTTCTCCTTGAGCACCTGGGTCACGTTGCTTTTGGCGATCTCGACGAAGGCGTTGTGCTCAATCAGCTTTTCCTTGAGCGTCTTGATGCCCTCCTCCACCAGGCGCTTGCGCTGCTCGTCGCGGTTGGTCTTGTAAACCTCGGCGATCTTGTTGGCGATCTCGGCGGCCTCCGCCTTGTCCTTGCTGTAAACGCTCACCTCGATAATGGAGGTGTTGCGGACGTTACGAGGGTCGATGAGCTTGCTCAGGACTTGGAACGTTTCAAACTTCGAGCCACCCAGCCGGAACTTCTGGTTCCAGCGCTGGGTCAGGTTCAGGTCATCTATGACCTTGTAGAGCACATCCTTGGACTGAAGGATCTCAAACTGCGTCATCACGAAGTAAGGATCGTAGCCCATCTGGGTCTGCTGCTGACCGATGCCCTGAATGTCTCCCGTGTCCTTCTGCACGTCCATGCGGACGGAACTCATGTAGGTGGGCTCGATCCACTTGGTCAGCGCAGCCGTGGTGGCCACGACGAGGACGAACACCGTGAAAATGATGAGCTTGCGCATCCGAATGATGCGCCAGTAATCGAGAAAGTGCAGACGATTATCCGACGTGCCGGAAATCGGTTCAGAGTAGTTGGAGGCCGCGTCCATGAATGGTAAGAAAAAGAGAGGCTAGAAACGTGTTCCAGCCTCCCTTGCCAATCAGCAAATCGTCAATCGGTAAGATGCCCTAGAACGAGGCCTTGAAACCCATGTAGACCCGGTTCCGGTAGTAGCTGCGCCCGCCGATGTCGGAATCCTGCCGGTCGTAGTTATATCCACCCTCCACCGACCAGAACTGGCTGAAGCGCCATTCCAAATTTGCACCCATCGTGAAGATGAGGTCAGAAACATCACGCGGAGCCACGGACTGACGGTATTCCGACTGCTGGATTTGCGCCAAAAGGCTCCCGCGCAGCTCGGGCACAAACTCGTGGTTGAGCGAGGTGTAAAACGTGGTGGCCTGCGCGTCAACGGACGTGGCGAGATCCGTGGTGATGCGGTTTACGCTGGCACCCACCTGGAAGGTGCTGTTGGGCAGATATTCCCATGTGCCATTGGCATCCACATAAGGACTGACCACTGAGCGAGCGTAGGGCGCACCGCCAAGGAGCGCCAACGCGGCGTCTGCTTTGGCAGCATTGGAATACTCTGCATACTGAACACCTAGGCGGCCGTTCACGCGGAGAGTGGGAGTGAACTTGTGGCCCAGCCCTGAGAAGAAATAGTGGCTCAGCCGGTCGCGGGAGTCAGGGGTGACCGTGCCGATCAGAAAGTCTTTGCTCGTGGAATCCGATGTGCCAAGCGTGTAGCCAAGCAACAGCTCGGTCTCCGTCTCGTCAAAAATCCGATAGCGACCGGCTAGCGTGAAATTATTCTCCACCCGGTCCAGCAAGGCAGAACGGGAGCCCGGGCCACCGGCACTCGAATTATCCTGTTGGAAATCGTAATAGGTGTTGGAGTAGCTCACCTCGCCTGACCAGCGCTCAACGATGTCGTCCCAAGAGTATTTTGCCTGTAGGTTGTTGCGAAGGTTGTTGCCCAGCGTGCGGAGGGCCGTGCTGACCGCAGAGCTCGGATCCAAAACTCCGGGCTCTTGGGCGATGGCAAATGATTCAGTCAGGCTGAGGCGCTGCTTCTCAGTGAAGCGATGGGCAAAGTCCGCTCCGAAGTCGAAGCTGTGATCCGCCGAACCAGAAGTGCGGTCCTCAAAATAACGCATCGAATACTTTGAGCTGAGCATCAACGAGGTCTGATCTCGGGAGAGCTGATAGGAGCCGCTCGGGCTCAGCTCCAAACCCCACGTGCTGCGCTTGGTCGGCTGGCCAGGAAGAAGCGCGCGGGAAGGAAGCGTCGTGTAGTTATCGTCGTAAAAACTCCGAACGCTGGCATTGATGTTCCATGGCTTGGCCTCTTGAGCGCCCATAGGCAGAAGGGTCAACGCCCCCACCGCCGCCACCCCAGTCGTCGCAATGATCCGATTCATAAGACTTTTGTGCCCGTGTTTCCCGCTGTAAATGCGGGACAGTGGTAAGTGATGGGAGAGACAAGTGTCAATCTCAAACCCTTCTCAGCACACCGGCTCCGGGGCATTGGCCGACTCTCGGACGCGCTCCAGAATCACCTCCGCCAACTGCGGCTCGCCGCCGATGCTGGCGGCATACCAAAGCCGCTTCCCGGCCCGGTGCGTCGGGTTCTGCCAAGTCGGCTCGCCCAAACGCAGCCGCTCCCGAACCACCGCCTCAGACTCCCCAAGCATCATGGGAATGTCCTCGTAGGAGTGCAGCCCGTCGCTGATGAAAAAGGGCACCACCACCAGATTCGGCACCCGGGCCATTTGCCAGCAGTCGCCAATACGCGGCTCCTCCTCCATGAACAGCGGATGGACCTGCGCATACTGGCCCAACGCCCCGATCCGCTCCACCTGCTCTTCAATGGCCTTGCGGGAGTTCTCGTTGTTGCCCGTGCCGTGGCCCGCAATGAAAAGCGCCGTGGCCTTGTCTGCTGGGGCATCCTCGACCCCAGACTGAGCCACCACCCCCCGCGCCCGGGCGAGCAACACATTCGTCATGCTGGAGTGTGTGCCCACCGGACCACAGTAGTGAAGCGTCTGCCCGCCACGCTGCTGGACACGATCAAAGCCCGTCTGCCCTGGCCGGCAAAAGCCCAGTTCCCGCGGGATCACCTGCTCAGTAAAATAGCCCGCGCTGATGAACAGCGGCACGATGAACACCCGCGGAGC
>CAIPBN010000349.1 GCA_903863315.1 uncultured Verrucomicrobiota bacterium
CTGGCCGTCGTATTCCACGAGACCCGGCATGGGCAATTCGACCACGCGCAGCGGTTCGCCGTCTTGGTCCTTCATCGAGTGGAGACGATGTAGATTCTCTTGCAGCAGCTTGTAATTCTCATCCGCCGGGTCTTCCTCAACGACGGTGACGACGGTCGTGGGGCCGACGAACCGGGTGAGATCGTCAATGTGCCCGTCGGTATCGTCGCCCACGATGCCATCGCCGATCCAGAGGATGTGCGTGACGCCCAGAAAGTCCTTCAAGTGCTGCTCGATTTGGGCCTTGGTGAGATGCGGGTTGCGGTTGGGATTCAGCAGGCAGGCCTCGGTGGTGAGCAGCGTGCCGCAGCCGTTGACTTCGAGCGAGCCGCCTTCCATCACGATGCCGGGCGAGAAGAGCGGCAGGCCGCGCAGCTTGGCAACGTGTTGTGGGATGGCGTCGTCGAGGTCGAAGGGTGGATACTTGTTGCCCCAAGCGTTGTAGCCCCAGTCCACGATGGCGCGCTCGTGCTTCCCACCGTGCTCGCGCGTGAGGAAAATCGGCCCATGGTCGCGGCACCACGGCTCGTAGGCGGGGAAGTGGTGGAAGCGCACGCGGCCGAGCGGAACCTTGCGGTCGGTAAGAAGGCCACGCACCCACGCCTCCTTCTCGGCGTTCCAGACGTTGATGTTCACTTCCTCCACGGTCACGAGGTGGCGGATGAACTCGGCATAGACATCTGGCACGGTCTCGTATTTGTCCGGGAAGCTGATGCCCTCGGGACGTGGCCAGGTGAGCCAGGTGGAAACGTGGGGTGCCCACTCGGCGGGCATGTGGTAGCCGAGGGCGGCGGGCGTGGAGGCGGTTGCGTGAGCCATCGTGCGGCGAGCGTAGCGAGACGGTGCGGCGGAGGGCAACTCCAGTGTCCGCCGGGTGGGCGCAGGCAAGGCAACGATCAAGACAGCGCGGTTGTCGGGAGCAGGCGCGATCCGCAAGCCGGGCCTGTTTTCACCCAGCGGGCGCTTGCAATTTGACCCTAGCTCCGAAAAGCTGCGCACGATTTCTATGCGCCAATCTTGGTTGAAACTCCTTGGGGTCGTGCTGGTGGGGGCAGGCCTCGCTGGCTGTGCCTCGTCCTCGGAGGTTCGGCATGGTGGTGCGCGGTCTTCCTTGGGTGGCGTGAGCCGGGTTTTGCTCGCTCCGCTGCATAATGCCACTCCGGATGAAACCGCGGGCCGGGCCGTGACCGAACTGACGGCCACCGCGCTGCTGTCACACGGCATTCCGCTGGCGCAGACGGAAGATTCCCTGCTGCGCGGCCGTGCGTTGGTGGAGGAGGGCAAGGAGTCGCAGTTGATTGATCTGGCCCGGTCGCTCCAATGCACGCATGTCCTTTTCGGCACGGTCACCGAGTATCGTTACAAGAGCGATCTCGACGGCTCGCCGATTGTAAGCGTCACGATGCGCATGGTGGACGCGGGCGACGGCGCAACCCTCTGGCAGGGCACGAGCACAAAGATGACCCAGTATTTTGGCAGCCTCAGCCGCACCGCGCAGTTGGCGGTGGACAATTTGATCCAGCAGATGTCCGGCCGCACGAAGACGGCAAGGGTGCCTGCCCGCCTCGTTCAGCCGCCCGAGGTTGCCGCACCGGCCGCCAGTCCCTACGCCCCGCCGGCTCCTTCCAGGCGCTTCAGCCGGGGCCGCTCCGAGCCCGATGTGGAGCAAATCCGCCGCCGGGGAGACCAATGAGTTTGCCCCAGTTTCCAATCTCCGTGTGCCGGCTTCCTGCTGCTGGGAGCGTTTCGTCA
>CAIPBN010000350.1 GCA_903863315.1 uncultured Verrucomicrobiota bacterium
CTTCGTGGTGATGACCGACCCACGCGGCGGGCCGATTGGCAGCGCGTCCAACTGGACCGCCGGCTACATGCCCGCCGCGGATCAGGGCACGCTCTTCCGCAGCAGAGGCAACCCGCTGCTCGACCTCGCCACGCCCGAAGGCGTCAGCCCGCGCGGGCAACGCCGCTCGCTCGCCCTGCTCGCCGAGCTGAACGAACAGCACCGTCGCGAACGCCCGCAGGTATCCGAGCTGGCCGCGCGCATTCTCTCCTACGAACTTGCCTACCAGATGCAGACCAGCGCGGCCGGCGTCGTGGACTTGAAAGACGAACCCGCCGCGACGCGCGAACTCTACGGCCTCGACCACCCGCTCACCGCCGACTTCGGGTCGAAGTGCCTCGTCGCGCGCCGGCTCATCGAGAAGGGCGTGCGCTTCGTGCAGCTCTACTCCGGCGGCGGCCATCTCGAAGACACCTGGGACGGCCACAGCGATTGCATCAAGAACCACACGCTCCACGCGGGCGAGACGGACAAGCCGATCGCCGCGCTCATCGCCGACCTCAAGCGCACGGGCCTGTGGGACGAGACGCTGCTGGTCTGGGGTGGCGAGTTTGGCCGCACGCCCACGAGCGAAGGCGTGGGCAAGCCTGGCCGCGACCACAACTGGCACGGCTTTTCGATGTGGCTCGCGGGTGCGGGTGTGAAGGGCGGGCAGTTCATCGGCGCGACGGACGAGCTGGGCTTCGAGGCCGTCGAGGAGCGCCACCACGTCTCCGACTTGCACGCGACCATCCTGCATCTCATGGGACTGGACCATGAGAAGCTCACGTATTTCTACCAAGGCTTGGAGCAGCGCATCACCGGCGTGCGCGGGGAAGTGATTCGGAAGGCGCTGGCCTGAACTCGGGAGAGCTTTTCAATTGTGCGCTTCACGATGCTGGTTAAAAATCCGCGGTATGCTGAACACATTTGCTGCATCATGTGATGCGCGTCCGAGCGGTCGCCGACCGCTTGGCACAACTGGTTTTACCCTGATCGAACTGCTCGTCGTCATCGCGATCATCGCCATTCTCGCCGGGATGCTGCTGCCAGCGCTCTCGAAGGCCAAAGCCAAAGCGGCGGCGGCCACTTGCGGCAGCAACCACAAGCAGCTCCAACTGGCGTGGAACATGTATTACGAGGACTTCGACTCCCGCCTCGCGATCAACACCAACTGGCCACCGCTCGCCAACATCGACCGCACCTGGTGCGCGGGGTGGATGAGAGTCGGGGGCAACTTCCAGCCGGACAGCGTCACTAACGAAAACTACTACACCCAGGCGATCATGGGCTCCTACTTCGCCCGCAACGCCAGGCTCCTGAAGTGCCCGATCGATAAATACGTGCAGCCCGGCATGCCCGCTCCGGTGACCGGGATGAGCTTCGTCCGCAGCATCACGATGAACGTTTTCATGAACGGCGGCTCCGCTTTTGGGAATCCGGTGATGGGCTCCTTGGGAGCGAGTCTCGTCTTCCGCCGCGCCACTGATATTCGCCAGCCCGCCGAGAATTTCGTCTTCACCCAGGAAGATCCCACCAGCATCGACGACGGCGTCATCACTTCGACCATCGATGCGCCGGGAAACGCGGGGAACCGGTCCTTCAACAACCGGCCAGCGGCGACTCATGCCAAGGCCACCACGCTCAGTTTCGCGGATGGGCATGTGGAGAATCATCGGTGGAATCAAACCACGCTGTCTTCCACCATCGATGTGCCAGTGACCGCCAGCGCCACCGACGCGATTTGGTTTAAGACACGGGCAAACGAGAACTTCGTGCCCTGAAGGGAATTCCTTCGCAGGCAATCAGCCTCTCTGACGCGGGAGAGGTCTGGGGAGGAGAACGCCGATGGTAGTGAGCAGCTCCCCTCACCCCGTCCTACCCATGAACCGGAAGTCCCCGAGGAGAACAGGATTGGGATCAGGATCGCTCGCAGAGCAAGGAGGTTCATCTGCCGTGGTGGCGTGTGTTAAGCTGCGCCCCTGCGGGTTCCGCCGGAAAAACAGGTTGAACCCCTACCCGCACAGGAGGAAGCTGCCGTCATGAGCACCCAAGCGTCCATCACTGGCGACGGAGACCGCCTTAAGACGCTCGTCGTGGTTTTCCTGCGTGGTGGCGCGGACGGGCTGAACATGGTTGCGCCGCTGCACGACGACGGCTACTACCGCGCCCGCCCCCGCATTGCGATCAAGGCCGAAGACGCCGTGAAGCTGGACGGCAGCTTCGGCTTGAACCCGTTGCTCAAGGATTTGGAGCGGCCTTATCGCGACGGGGCCATGGCCATCCTCCACGCGGTGGGCTCGGAGGATTCAACCCGATCCCATTTCGAGGCGCAGGATTTGATGGAACGCGCCGGCGACGTGGCCGGCGGCTGGCTGGGGCGCTACCTGCGCTTCCGGGGAGCGACGACGACCGGCGCGCTCTCGGCCATCGCCGTGAGTCGGGCCTTGCCGGAGAGCTTGCGGGGAGCCCCGTCTGCAACGGTGATGCGCACGCTCGATGACTTCACCTTGGGCAAGGGCGGCGGGGCGTTGCAGACGAGTCTGGAAAAACTTTACGCACTACAGGCCGATGCCCTGGGCGCGGCGGGCCGCGACACGCTAGAAGCGCTGCGCCGCATTGAAAAGGTGCGCACCACCACCTACCTGCCCGCGCACGGTGCGAGCTACGACCGTGATGAGTTCGCGCAGGGCTTGCAGCAAGTGGCGCGGCTGATCCAGGCGCGCGTCGGCCTCGAAGCCGTCTCGCTTGACCTCGGCGGCTGGGATTCGCACATCACGCAAAGCGCCATCATGGACCCGCAGATGCGCCGGCTGAACGCGGGGCTCAGCGCCTTCTATCGCGATCTCGGCAAGACGATTGAGCATGTCACCGTCGTCGTGCTGACCGAGTTTGGCCGGCGGCTGGGGGAGAATTCCGCGTTCGGCACGGACCACGGGCGCGGGAGCGTGATGTTCGTCATGGGCGGCGGCGTGAAGGGCGGCCGCGTGCTGGCCCAATGGCCCGGCCTGACAAACGATGTGCTCGAAGGCCCCGGCGACCTGCCCGTGACCATCAACTACCGCGATGTGCTCGCGCCCGTGCTGCAACGACATCATCCCAAGGTGGACCTGGCGAAGGTGTTTCCGGCCTACGCGATCACGCCGCAGGCCATCTACAGCTAAGACCTCTCATGTCGATCGCCAGCATGCTCGTCGTCGTCGTGGTTGCCGTGGGCGCACTCGGCATACTTGTGTGGCTGGTCGTGGCAGCGATGCGCGCGAGCGGCACCGGTTCTGCGGGCAGCTCCACCCAACCAACGGACATCGGCGACGGGATCAGCCACGCGCACGACAGCTCTGACTCAGGCGGCAGCGACGGGGGTGGCGGTGACGGCGGAGGTGGAGACGGTGGCGGCGGCGATTGAACCAACTTCCGGTCACCCCGATGCGGAGCGAGTCATCTCCACGAGCTGGAGCGCCGAGCATTGCCAGTGCGAACGGCCTGACGGATGCTTTCTCTCCACTTGAGATGCTGACTTACGAAGAAGCCCTCGCGCGCGTGCTTGGCGCCTTGCCGCCCGCCCTGTCTGAAAAGGTGTCAGTCGCGGATGCAGCCGGCCGATGCCTGCTGGAAATCGTCACCTCGCCGCTCGATCTGCCTCCGTTCGACAACTCGGCCATGGACGGCTACGCGGTGCGCGCGGCGGATGTGGCGAAGGCCAGCGCGGAGCATCCCATCTCCCTGCGCATCCTGGGGCAAATCGGTGCCGGGGAGGTTTTTCAGGGCCACGTGGGCGTGCAGACCTGCGTGCGGCTGTTCACCGGCACGCCGCTGCCCGCCGGTGCGGACGCGGTGGTCATGCAGGAGGATACGCGAACGAACGCGGCCCGCCCGGAGCAGGTGCAAATTCTGGATGCGGCCCGTCCGTGGGAGAATGTCCGGCTGCGGGGCGAGGATGTGAAGGCCGGCACATTGCTGCTGCCGGCAGGCACCCGTCTTGGGGCCGGACATTTGAACCTGCTGGCCGCTGTGGGCTTGAAAAACCTGCCTGTGGCCCGGCGTCCGCAGGTGGGTGTGGTGTCCACCGGCAGCGAGCTGCGGCTGGCCGGCAAACCGCTTGCTCCCGGGCAGATTTACGAGAGCAACCGGCCGATGCTGGCCGCCCTGCTGGCGGACTGCGGCACCAAGGTGCAGAGCTATCCGCTCGTGCCCGACTCGCTCACCCGCACGCGCAACGCGTTGCAGCGCGCCTTCGCCGAGTGTGACGCGGTGATCACGACCGGCGGGGCGTCGGTGGGGCAACTGGATTTTGTGAAGATGGCGTTCGCGGAGCTCGGGGGCAGCCAGGAGTTTTGGCAGGTGGCCATCAAGCCCGGCAAGCCGTTCGTGTTCGGCACGCTGGCCGGCAAGTTTCTGTTTGGACTGCCGGGCAATCCTGTCTCGGCCTTCGTGACGTTTCTGCTGCTGGTGCGGCCGGCGCTGCTGCGCTGGCAAGGAGTGCAAGACGTGGCGCTGCCCAGTCATCCCGGGACGCTGGTGGAGGCGTTGGGGAACCGGGGCGACCGCCGTCACTTTGTCCGCGTGCGGGTGGATGTGGAGGGCCGGGTCCACTCGGCGGGCACCCAGGCGTCGCACATGCTGCACTCGCTCGCCGCAGCCAATGCCCTCGTGGAGGTGCCGCCGGAGACCACGCTGCCAGCCGGCAGCCCCGTGCGGGTGCTGCGGTGGTCGGGGACTTGAAGCGCCTTGACTGGCGGACAGGCGCATCCGCCCCGCAGTTGGTTCAACTGCGCGGGACTTTGCCTTCCAGCGCGGCGAAGGCGTTTTCCAGGCTCTGAAGCGAGCCGTCCTTCTTGGGCGCGGGATTCAACACCTGACGCAGGTAAAGCACGCCGTCCTCCAGCGTCTGCACCGAGCGAGGCAAGGTGGCTCCCGAAGCGTTGGCATGGCCGCCGCCTTGAAATTGCTGCGCGGCCTTGAGCGCCTCGCCATTCTGGCTGCGGAAGCTGGCGATGACTGTTCGGTTCGACTTCACGAAAAGCGTGACCAGCACCTGATACGGCGTGGCCTGCTCCCGCAGCAAGCGGTGCACGATGCTGTTCACGTTGCCGGCCACCGTGTCCACGAAGCCGACCGTCGGGCTGATGTCCACGACGTTCTTGCGGCTCCAGTCGAAGCCCAGCGGGTCCTCGACCCGGCGCTTCACGGCCATCACTTCGAGCAAGGGGTGGTTGAGGAGCCGCTCCGGGTTGCCCTCGATCAGGGTGTGCAGGCTCCAGAAACCATAGGTCTTCACCAGGTTGCCGTAGTCACAGGCCAGCTCGAAGTCCGGGTCTTCGACCAAGTAGAGGTCCACCACGTTGCTGAGATGCACGAGCCGGTCGAGCTCGGGCTTGGCCAGCCCGTTGGCCACACACAACTCGTAGCAGAGGAGGCTCGCGGACTTGGCCAGATCATGGATGAGCCAGGCCTGCTTGGCGGGGGTCTCGGTGGTGTGGTGGTCCAGAATCAGCCAGTCCGGCCGATCCATGCGCGGCTCGAAGGAGAAGTCACTTACCCACGCAGCGCGCTCGCGGAGCTGCCGCTGCTTCCACGAGTTGTAGTGGTGCGCCTCCAACCGCACATCCGTCTCGAAGAGCTTGCGGGCCAGCCGCCGCAACAGCAGGCCGGAGAGCAGCCCGTCCAAGTCGCTTTCGTGCGTGAGAATGATTTCAGGTCGGGGCAGGGAGGCCATGATGCAAAATGGTTGTTCGAGGGAATCCAAAGCGGGCCAGCCACGGCGGCTTCGACTCCCGCCACTGGACTAATTCGACTTCTTCTCGGCGGGCTTCTTGGCCGGGGCGGGCTTGGGCTGGCTGGCGGCGAACACCGTGAGCTTCGGCGTCGGCGCCTGCGTGCCGGCGTAGTCATTGTAGAGCTTTTGGATCGCCGCCACCTCGGGCAGTTCGCCGTCCGCGACGAAGAACTGGTAGCGGAACGTGAAGGAACCGCCCTGCTTGATCTCCTTCACCGGGAACGCCCCGAAGCGACCGTAATCGCGATACGCCGACCACTTGGTGCCGGTCGGGTTCCCCGGATGACTCATGTGGACGACACTGTGGGCCGCCCCGTCGAGCACGAAGGTCTCCGCAATCCACGGCAGGTCCGTGTCCTTCTTCAGGTCCGCGTTTTCCTTCGGGTAGAAATAGCGCGTCTTCTTCGCGTCCACCTCGTTGGCCGGGCGGAACTGAATGCCCGCGTGCTCCGGATCGCCATCCAGCTTCACATCGCCACGCGGTGCGGTGAGCTTGGCAGAGAAATCAATCAAGGTCCCGCCCGCCTGCTGGCGCACGGTGAAGGTGCGTTCCTCCACGATGAACTCCTGTTTCGCGTCGTCGTTCCAGTGGACCAGCGAGGTGAACGT
This sequence comes from uncultured Verrucomicrobiota bacterium, assembly GCA_903863315.1. Lineage (GTDB taxonomy): Bacteria > Verrucomicrobiota > Verrucomicrobiia > Limisphaerales > SXTU01 > SXTU01. The sequence goes on from CAIPBN010000350.1 coordinate 6,404, forward strand.
GGCCGTCCCGTCCGCCGCCTCCTGCCGCAGGAATTTCTGATGCACCTGCTCGCCGCCCTTCATGTGCCAGCGGTCGAAGCTCTTCCCGTTGAAGCTGATTTTGCTCCACCCGATGAAGATGCCGCGATGATGGGTGAACTGGCCGCCCGGCCCCTTCGTGATCACCTTGCCCGCGCGGTCGAAGACGTGGAGGTAGGGCTTGTAGGTCGTGTGCAGGTTCGTGGGCGAAGACGGGTCGTAGGCATACATGTAGCGGACCAGCGGCTTGCCGCCGGCGGTCACATCCAGATGCTTGCCGGCAGTGTCCTGGAAGGCCAGACCCTCCGCCGCGACCGCGCTGGCGGCGGACAAAACCAGGGCGAACAAGTGGCCTAAATGTCGTTTCATAGGGCGGCGATGACACCACCATCCGCCCAGCCCGTCGAGGAGTGAATTCGAGCCACAGGCCAAGTAAAAGTGCTGCCGTGGCCCACGAGCGCCTAGCGCCTGTGTCAGGCAAGCGGGGCGCTGGCGGCACGACCGACCAGAGGCCGGCGCTACTGCCGGCGTCACTTCGTGGTCAGGCGGCGGGTGATGTATTCGCGGAGGAGGGGGATTTTGGCCTTGGCGAGGAGGAGCGCGCCTTTGGCGGGGTCGGCGGCGACGATGGGCTCGGTGGCATACCAATACATCAGCGGGAGGTTGTGGTCGGTGGCGTCCTCGGCGTGGGCGAGGAGAGCTTCGACGATGGGCAGGCGCTGCGCAACGGTCAGACGCTGGCAGGCGCTGGCGAGGTAGAGACGCACCAGCGGAGAGGCATCTTCCTTCGCGAGGCGGGCGAATTCCTTCAGGGTTACTGCTTCAATCGACGAGGGATCCGATTGAGTAAATGGAAAAGCAC
>CAIPBN010000351.1 GCA_903863315.1 uncultured Verrucomicrobiota bacterium
CGTTCCGCGAACGCATGGCGGACTACCCGGTGCGGGTCGAGTTGCTCTCGCGCTATCGCACGAAGAAGGAACAGTTGCACGTCGTGGAGCAGTTGCAGGCGGGCGCGGTGGACATCGTGGTGGGCACGCACCGGCTCGTGCAGAGTGATGTCACATTCAAGGACCTTGGGCTGGTGGTGATTGATGAGGAGCAGCGCTTCGGCGTGATGCACAAGGAGAAGTTCAAGTTGATGCGCACGCATGTGGATGTGCTCACGCTCTCGGCGACGCCGATTCCCCGCACCTTGTATCTCGCGCTCACGGGCGCGCGGGACATGAGCACCATCGCGACGCCGCCGCAGGACCGCTTGCCGGTGGAGACGCTCGTGGAGCATTACGACGACCGCATCATCCGCGATGCGATTCGGCGCGAGATTGAGCGCGGGGGCCAAGTGTTCTTCCTGCACAATCGCGTGACGACCATCGAGGTGATGCGCTCGAAGCTCCAACTCCTTGTGCCCAACGCGCGCATCGTCGTGGGCCACGGGCAGATGAGCGGCGACGAGCTGGAGGACGTGATGACGAAGTTCGTGAACGGCGAGGCGGATGTGCTGCTGTCCACGACCATCATCGAGAGCGGGTTGGATATTCCCAACGCGAACACCATCATCATCGACCGCGCGGACCGGTTTGGGTTGAGCCAGCTTTATCAACTGCGCGGTCGCGTGGGGCGCTACAAGCACCAGGCGTTCGCGTATCTGCTACTGCCGCGTCACGCGCGCCTGCTCACGGACGTGCGCAAGCGCATGAGCGCCATCAAGCAATACGCGCAGCTCGGCAGCGGGTTTAAGATAGCGATGCGGGACTTGGAGATACGCGGGGCGGGCAATTTGTTGGGCGCGCAACAGAGCGGTCACATCACGGCGGTGGGCTTCGAGCTTTACTGCACGTTGCTGAAACAAAGCGTGGCGACGCTGAAGGGCGAGAAGGTGAAGCAACGGACGAACGCAGCGTTGCGGCTGGATTTCTTGGCGATGAATCCGGTTGCGGAAGCCAGTGAGCCAGTAATCAGTGCTCAGTCTTCAGCGGGGAAGTCCTCGCGCGGCGCTGCCCCCCCGTCCCATTCGACCATCTCAGTCCCGCGTGAGGGCGGAGTGTGGGTTCAGGAGAGCCGACGCGAGCGGGAGGAAGAAGTAGTCGAGGTGAAGAAAGGCGGAGCATTCCTGCCGCCCACCTACATCGCTGAGCCGCAATACCGCATCGAGGCCTATCGCAAGCTGGCGCAGGCGGAGTCTAAGGCGGACGTGGACGCGCTGGCGCGAGAATTGAAGGACCGTTACGGCAAGCCGCCCAAGCCGGTGGAGTTGCTGCTGCTCGCCACGGAGTTGAAGCTGCTGGCCGGCGAGCGCGGCCTCGACGCCGTGGAGACAAAGGCCGGCAAGCTCATGCTCCATCGGCGCGGCGACTACATCCAGCTCGGCGGCAAATTCCCGCGCCTGACGAAGACGGAGCCGCTCGCGGTGCTGAAGGAAATCAAGAAGCTGCTGCTGTCGCTGTGACGGACAATTTTGAGGTCACACCCAGCCATGCCTGCACTTTGAAAAAATTCCAAGCGTTGCCTCAGGTGAGGTGCTGGTGGTTTTTGGGTTGGACTTTGAGGACATGGACGGAATGATCTACCGCGTCAGCCGACACCCCTCACCATGCGCGCACCGCGAGTTCTAATCGTCGAGGACAGCCCCGAGATGGCTGACTTGCTGGCGTTGGCGTTGCAGTCCGACGGCATTGAGGCCGAGATTGCACCCGAGGGGCAGAAGGCGCTGGCGCTGGCTGGCTCCAAGCCGTTCGACCTGGTGCTGCTGGACCTAGGCCTGCCGGACTTGGACGGCCTCGACGTGCTGGCTGCGCTCAAGGCCGACCCGAAGCTCAATCATCTTCCCGTCATCGTCATCACCGGCCGGGATCGCACCGAGGACAAGCTCCGCGCGTTCAACCTCGGCGCGGTGGATTACATCAACAAGCCGTTCAACTTCATGGAGGTGCAGGCCCGCATCATCGCCACGCTGAAGCGCAAGTCGGCGGCGGATGACGCCGAGCAAGCGGTGCAGGCGGAGCGTCAGCGCACGCACGAGGAGATGCTGCGCATCAGCCGCGCGGTGGACGATGCGGGGGATGCGATTGTCATCCTCAATCCCGAGGGCCGGGTCACCTACGTCAACGAGGCGCATGGCGATTTCTTCGGCCTCACGCTCGCGGAGTTGGAGGTGTTTGAGCGGCATCGCCGGCTCTTTTGCAAACCGGAGTTGTGGGATGAAATCTGGCGCACCTGCGAGGACGGCGGCGCGTGGAGTGGTGAGGTGGAGATGCACGCGGCGGGCAACCGGATTGCCCCAACGCTCTGCCGGGCTGATGCCATCCGGGACGAGCGCCGGGCGTTCCTCGGCGTGGTGCTCATCTTCACGGACATCACGCAGCGCAAGCGGCTGGAGGAGGACCTGCTCTATCTGGCCAACCACGATCCGCTCACGGGCCTGCATAACCGCCGGTTCTTCTGCGAATTGCTGCAGCAAGCCGTGGACCGGGCGCGTCGCGGGGCGCACAGCTTCCTGCTCTACCTCGACCTCGATCACTTCAAGGTGGTCAACAACTCACTCGACCATCAAGCAGGCGACCGGCTGCTGGTGGATGTCGCGCGCACCTTGCGGGACCAACTTCGGCCGGGGGACGAGCTCGCGCGCCTGGGCGGAGACGAGTTCACGCTGTTACTCAACGGGGCGGATGAGGCTGCGGCGGTGCGGTTCGCCCGCCAGCTCGTGCAGCTCTTCGACGAATGCCGGTTCAAAGAGGGTGGCCGGACCTTCTGCTGCACGGCGAGCATCGGTTTGTCCAAGATCGACGGCACCGTGACCGCCGAGGACGCGCTCTCGCAGGCGGACTCCGCCTGCTACTACGTGAAGACCCACGGGCGCAACGGCCTCGAGGTCTTCCGCCCGGACAATCAGGCCATCGCGCAGCTCAGCACCGAGGCCGGCTGGTCCATCCGCATCAAGGACGCCCTGCGCGACCGCCGCATGGAAATGTGGTTGCAGCCCATCCTGCCGCTCCGCGGGGATGGCAAGCCATACTTTGAGGCGTTGGTGCGGATGCGCGAGGTGGACGGGAAGATTGTGATGCCCGGGCAGTTTCTGTCTGCCGCCGAGAATTTCGGCAACATGCAGCAGATCGACCAGTTCGCGCTTTACGAATCCATGAACCTGCTGGCCGGCCACCCGACGCTGCGCCTCTCCATCAATCTTTCCGCGCGCACGCTCAACAATGAACATCTGCCGGTCATCGTGGAGCGCCTGCTCACCGCGTGGCGCATCGCGCCGGACCGGGTGCTGTTCGAGATCACCGAGACAGCGATGATTCAAAACCTCGCGCAGGCCCGCCAGCTCATCACGGCGATCAAACAGTTTGGCTGCCGCTTTGCGCTCGATGACTTTGGGGCCGGCGCCTCGTCGATGCTTTACCTGCGCGACCTGCCGGTGGACGTGCTCAAGATTGACGGCAGCTTCATCCGCTCCCTCGACGTGGATCCGATCAACCGCGCGCTCGTGAAGTCCATCAACGAAATCGCCCATGTGCTGGGCAAGCAAACGGTGGCGGAATACGTCGTGAGTGCCGCCGTGCTGCAAGTGGTGAAGAGTCTCGGGGTGGACTATGTGCAAGGCTGGCATGTGTGCGAACCCGCGCCGCCCGACCACTTCTTCAAGCTCGGGCTGGAGAACATCACGCTGCCGCGGGCATGAGCAGCCCGGCATCAGCGGTCCGCAGGCAGGCATGTTCCGGGTGCCGTAATCGGTTTTCCCGCCTGCTCATCGGCCTGCTGCTGGGCTGGGGTTCGGTGGTGGTGCCCTTGCTTCCGGCGGCCGAGGCTGACCCGGTTTTCGATCTGTCCAGAATTCTTGCGCCCCCGCTCCAAGCGCGGACGACCAAGACCGAGGAGAAGGACGGCATCGTCACCGAAGAGGTAATGTTCCACTCCGAGATGGATGGTGAGAAGAGCGTGGACATCTTCGCCTACTTCAGCCATCCGAAGGGCCAGCGCGGCTTGCCCGCGTTTATCTGGAACCA
>CAIPBN010000352.1 GCA_903863315.1 uncultured Verrucomicrobiota bacterium
AGCCAACAACAAACAATCCACAGGAATGGCAGGCCCTGCTTTACTAGCCCTTTGCTCAATGAGAATCGCAATCTAGTAAATCCCCCGTGGTCCATGCGAAGAGAATCCTCACTCAAGAGCCCGTGTCAAGTTTCGAAACCATGAACCGGCTTTCGCTAGGTTTCCTGACTATCCTGCTTTACGCTGGCAGGTGGTTGCCCGATTGGTGTATCTCGATCGCAGATTGAACATTGATACCATCCTTCCGGTTACGACCCTTCCCAAAAACATTTGCCACAATTGCGGTCATTCTGCGCTCCGCCTCGCGTCCGGATACAAATCATTCCACCGCGTCACCTCAGACTGCAAGCCGTGGCCGCCGGGTGGGCTGCTCGGGTTTTGCCAGAATTGCGGACTCTCCCAGATGGTGACTGACACAGCTTGGCAGGAGGGTTCCCGCGCTATCTACAGTCAATACGAGGTCTACCACCAAAGCGGCGGCATTGAGCAAACTATTTTTCATGCTGCCACGGGCCGGGGGCGTTCGCGTTCCCAAGCCATCGTGGAAGGTTTTCTCCAAACCGCTCAGGTGCCAGAAAAAGGACGTCTGCTTGATGTGGGCTGTGCTAACGGCAATTTTCTTCAGGCCTTCGGCCCTGCGTTGCCCGGCTGGCAGCTCAATGGCTCAGAATTCGACGCCAGGCATCAGGCGAGAGTTGAAGCTCTTCCAGGGGTGGATCGATTTTACACCGGCCCCTTGGAGGCGATCCCTGGAACCTTCGATGCCATCTCCTTCATCCACGTGATTGAGCACATCGCCGCGCCCACGCGCCTGCTGCGGACGGTGCGGGAGAAGCTCAACCCTGGCGGCTGGCTTCTGATCGAAGTGCCAGACTGCTTGATCAATCCGTTCATGCTGCTGGTCGCAGATCATGCTTCACATTTCTGCCCGGTAACTCTCAGTGCCGTGGTGACTAATGCCGGCTTCGAGGTGCTGCGTGCCGACGATGCTTGGGTGGCCAAGGAAATCAGTCTGCTGGCGCGCAGGACAGACGGCCCGCCACCTGCAACGCAAAATTGGCCACCTCCCTCCCCCGCTGCTAAACAGACCTTCAGCAATTGGGAGGTGCTCGCCCGCATCGCTGCCGATGCGGCGGAACTTCGCTCGGCCTCAAGCTTCGGCATCTTCGGCTCTTCAATCGCGGCGACTTGGTTGGATGCCCAAACCGGGAGAACCTGTTCCTTCTTCGTGGACGAAGATCCCAATCGCCCCGGTCGACAGCATCAAGATCGCCCCATTTTGTCCGTCGCGGATATTCCCACCAAGGCGGCGGTTTACCTCGCCTTGCCTCGCCTGATAGCCAATGCAGTGGCAAAACGCCTCCAAGCCATCCGCCCAGACGTGCGCTTTGTCACGCCATGAACCGGGCTGTGTTCCTCGACCGCGACGGGGTGCTGGTTCGGGATGTGCATTTGCTCGCTCGCCCTGAAGACATTGAGATTCTGCCGGGAGTGCCAGGGACACTGGCGCAACTGCATAGGGCAGGCTTCAAGTTGCTCGTGGTCAGCAACCAGCCAGTGGTCGCGCGCGGATCGTTGGATGAAGCGGGCGTGCGACGATTGCAAAAGCTGATCGAAGATCAGATTCAACTCGCAGGTGGCCCGGCCTTGGATGGTTTCTATTTTTGCCCGCATCATCCCAAAGCCACCGTGCCCGCCTACCGGGTGATGTGCGAATGCCGGAAGCCGCGGCCACTCATGCTCCAGCAGGCAGCCCGCGACCACGGTGTGAACCTGGCGTCCAGCTTCATGGTGGGCGATCGCATTACAGATGTGATTGCCGGAGCAGCGGCGGGATGCCGAACGGTGCAGGTGGAGACCGGCATGCACCTCGCACCGCCGATTGAGACCGAGCAACCGCTTGATTCATCGATCAAACCCGGCCACGTGTGCGCGGACTTGTCCGCAGCCGCTCGCTGGATTCTGGAACAGTCATGAAGGCGATGGTTCTATGCGCCGGTTATGGCACCCGCTTGGGAGACCTCACGAAGGAAACCCCAAAGCCCATGTTGCCGCTGCTGGGACGCCCCCTGCTCTCCTACATCCTGGCGCATTTGCGTGATCAAGGTTTCAAAGAAATCGCGGTCAACCTGCACTTCCGTCCGGATGTGGTGCGGAATTATTTCGGCCTCGGAACCAAGCTCGGGGTGCGACTGGAGTATTTTGAAGAACCGGCGCTCCTTGGCACAGCGGGTGGACTGAAGAATGCGGCCCGCTTCTTTGACCATGAACCTTTTTTGGTCCACTACGGTGACATACTCACGGATCAAGACTTCAGGTCCATGCTCCACATGCATCAGGAACGGAATGCCCTGGTAACCATGCTCACGCATCAGCGCGCCAAGTCGAACAGCATTGTGGCTGTGGATGCAGACTACCGGGTGACGCACTTTCTCGAACGTCCGGATGAAACCATTCGAAACTCCGTTGTGGCTTCGCCTTGGGTTAATTCAGGCGTCTGCATCTGTGACCCGGCTTTGCTAACGGAGGTTCCAGCAGGTGTGGTTTGTGATTTGCCCCGTGATATTTTTCCCAAACTGATTTCAACTAGGCGGGTGTTCAGCCATCCGTTGAGCGGCTATCGGTGCGCAATCGATTCTCCGCAGCGCTTTGCAGAAGCCCAATCCGCCCTGCTCGAAGGCCGCTGCCGCGCTGCTGACGAAGTTGGCGCGCTGTGATTCGTCGGAGAGGCGAACGCAGCCTTCGTCGCTGCGTTTTGGTTTCGCCGAGAAACAAATCGCATCTCCTCCCATACAGATTCCACTGTTCAATCGCCGGGATGGGCCTGAAGCCAATCAACCGTTTCCCGCACTCCCTCCTCCAGCGAGATTACGGGTGCCCCCAACAAAGCCAGCGTCCTCTCCATCGGCACCAAATAGTCATCCGTCATGTTGCGGAAGCGGGCGGAATAAAGTGGAAATGAACGCCCCGTCACCGCTTGAAAGACATCACCGAATCGCGCGCCCGTCTGAAGCAGCAGGCGCGGCACAATCACAACCTCGGGGCCGCGGAGCGCTCGCGAAAAGGCATTCACCCAATCCAGCAGGCGAATGTGTCCGTCCCCGATGTAAAGCACCTGCTGGTGAACTTTGGCAGCCTCACTCAGAAGAATGGATTCCAACTGCCGGGCCACGTTCTTGGCATAGCCAAAACCTTGCACGCATTGATGGCCGCTTGGATGCACATACAACCCGCGCCGCATCATGCGGAAAAGCGTGTCACGATACCGGAAGTGCCACGGCCCCCAGACAGTCGTGGGCCGAATGATGGTCCAGACACACGGCAAGCCAGCCGCCCGCGTGGCCCGCTCCGCCAAGACCTTGCTCTCGCCGTAGAGGGTGTGCGGGTTGAAATCCTCATCGTTCGCCGGAGTGTGGCCTGGGCGGCAAACATATTGCGTGGAGGTGATGATCGCCCGTGCCACAGAGGGAGTGCCTTTGACCGCTGCCAGCAGATTGCGAGTGCCTGTGATGTTGACGGCATAGGCCACCTCCACCGAACCCCCTTCAGCCACATCAGCCCGGGCAGCGAGGTGAATGACGGCGTCGGGCTGCAACTCCTGAAACCGGCGGTTCAGCAGGGCTGCGTCCATTATGTCGCACGGGATGAACTGGCCAGCCTGCCGGGTGTCCAAAGGCGCAGTGACATCCAAATTGAACACCGCATGCCCCCGCGCCAGCAGCACCTCCACCAGACTGGTGCCGATAAAACCCGAACCGCCTGTGACAAGTATCTTCATGCGCTTAACCAGCTTGGGCCGTGTTGGCTGAACTATTTCGAGGCGGCGCATGTCCAGCCAGCCGGAAGTAGAGCCGGCTCAGGCTGGCGGGCAGGATTTTCTTTACCTCGGCGCGAAGGGACCACCAGCAAGCCTGCCAGAAATAAACCGGGGTCAGGAAGTGCCGGTATTCACGGTGTCGCAGCACCAGCCACAGCATCTCCTTGCCAAACTGGGCCAGCACAGCCCCCTCGCGCATGCGGCGGGCCGCCGCCTGATACTTCGGCCGCGCGAGGTGATCCAGCATGGCGCGGTAAATCGCAAAGCGCTCGGCGGTGTTCTGCATCCCGCGGCCCGAATAGCTGGTGGAATCCTTCGTGAATTCCCCCAACACCTCAGGCACATGACAGACACCTGTCTGATAGCCGGCGGTCCAGACGGCGAACCAGTCGGTGCACCACTTCAACTCGGGGAAAAACTTGCCATTCGCAATGAGTTGCTGGCGATTGACAATCATCGGCGTGGCAAACATGTGCATCCGCCCCGCCCGCGCAAGCCGGACCATTTCGTCCGGTGACATGTAGCAAGCGCGCTCGGTCACGTTCGTTCCGTAGAGGTATTCCAATCCCGCACCCTCGTCCCGAAAGAGCGTGATGGCCCCGCAGAACGCCGCCTGCGGGTGGTGCACGAGCAGTTGGAGCATTTTTTCAACCACGCCGGGCAACAGACAGTCATCAGCCGCTAGCCCCAGGAAATAGTCACCTGTCGCCAAATCCAGTCCGCGATTGAGGCTGGCGATCACGCCTAAATTGCGTTCGTTCAGATAGACCTTCACCGCCGGGCTTTGCCGAGCCAGCGATTCCATGACGGCCACGCTGTCGTCCGTGGAACCATCGTCGAGCAGGATTAGTTCAGTCGGCAGCACCGACTGGGACAAAACACTGGCCACACAGGCCGGCAGGTGCCGGCCGTGGTTCAGGTTCGGCACGAAGATGGTCAGACTCGGCAGTTTCATCCGCGAGTTTTCAAGTATCGAAGCAAATCAAGGAGCTGTCCACGCAGAGCTGGCCTGTAAGCGAACGACCCGCGTTGCAGCGATGCTGATGCAGTCTTGGGCCATTTCGCAGACGTGAAGTGAACGCGTTCCATGGAGCTGAGGGACAAAAGCGTGCTGCCATCAAAGCACATTCACTCCCACTGCCTGCCGCAATTCCTTCATGCCTTCCACTTCTAATCGCCAGCGCAAGCCTTGCACAATGTCGCGGGTGAGGCCGGGGCCTTCA
>CAIPBN010000353.1 GCA_903863315.1 uncultured Verrucomicrobiota bacterium
AGTGTCGGGCTGGCCGGGCTGACCCAGTGGCTGGGGGATAAAAAGTGGGACGTGATTCATTTCAACTTCGGCCTGCACGACGCGAAACTGCCCCCCGAGGGCAACCGCCACTCGCCGCCAGACGTTTACGAAAAGAACCTGCGCGAACTTGTCGCCCGCCTGAAGGCCACCGGCGCGAAACTCATCTGGGCCACCACCACGCCCGTCCCCAATGGCGGCATGCTCGCCCCCAACCGCCGCTTCGGCAGCGTGGACGAATACAACCGCATCGCGCGCAAGGTGATGGAGGAAAACGGCGTCGCCATTGATGATCTCAACACCGCGATCGCCCCGCGCATGAAGGATTTTCAACTACCCAACGACGTCCATTTCTCCGCGGCGGGCTCAGACCTGCTCGCCAAACACGTGGCCGCCAGCATTGAATCCACCCTCAAACCCCAATAGACATGATCGCCCTGAACGCACCTTCCCTCCCCGCCCTTTGCCTCGGCCTCGCGCTCGCGCTTGGCAGCACCTCCCAGGCCGCCGACGCGCCGGCCAAGGCGGCCACGCCCAAGCCGAAAACCGACGCAGCCCCGAAGGAAGACGCCACCCTGGTGCCGACCCAGGCCAACGTGGCCTACGGCACGCATGAGCGGCAGTTGCTGGACTTCTACCAGGCCAAGTCCGCCCAACCCACTCCCCTGCTCTTCTTTATCCACGGCGGCGGCTGGGTGACGGGCGACAAAAAGAATCCGGGTTCCCTGAAGCAATGCCTGGCCGCCGGCATCTCGGTCGTGTCGATCAACTACCGCTACTCCTGGCAGGCGCATATTGCGGGAGTGAAGCCACCGGTCGAATGGCCCCTGAGCGACGCGGCGCGTGCGCTGCAGTTTGTCCGCAGCAAGGCCGCCGCCTGGAACATCGACAAGCAGCGCATCGGCGCATCGGGCGGATCGGCGGGTGCCTGTTCCTCGCTCTGGCTGGCGTTCCACGCGGACATGGCCGATCCGAAGAGCAGCGACCCGGTGGCCCGCGAATCCACGCGGCTGTGGTGTGCCGCCGTCAGTGGCGCGCAGACCTCGCTGGACCCGGCGCAGTTGAAGGAATGGACGCCCAACAGCCGTTATGGCGGCCACGCGTTTGGCTTCATGGACCCGAAGGATCTCAAGACCCGAGACACCCGCTTTGCCGAGTTCCTCGCCGCCCGCGAATCCGTGCTGCCGTGGATCAAGCAATACTCCCCCATGGAACACGTCACCGCCGACGACCCGCCGGTCTATCTGATCTACAGCGCGCCGCCCGCGCTCGGGGAAACCCAGAAAGATCCGACGCACACGGCGAACTACGGCGTGAAGCTGCAGGAAAAGTGCAAAAGCCTCGGGCTGGAATGCGAGCTGGTCTATCCGGGCGCGCCCGGCGTGAAGCACCCCCAGATTCACGACTTCCTCATCGCCATGCTCAAGGCCCCGGCCGCCAAAAGCAGTCGGTGATTACAGCCTGCCGCCGCGCCCTGGCAATTCTCCACCAATGCCGACGATGATGCGGGGAATCCTCGCTCGACTCGCTCTCGTCGGCATCCTCGCCTGCCCATCCCTCCACGCGGCCGGGGCGGACGCGCTCAGAAGTCCGGCACCGCCCGCTGCGAGCGCCCGGGTGAAGATCTTCTTCGACACTGACATGATGACGGACTGCGACGACGCGGGCGCGATGGCCGTGCTGCACGCGCTCGCGGACAAGGGCGAGTGCGAGATTCTCGCGACCGTGGCCAGTGTTGCCGACCCGAAGTCCATCGCGACGGTGGACGCGATCAACCGGTATTACGGCCGGCCCGGACTGCCGCTCGGCCTGGTCAAGGCCGGCGGCGTGCAGCAAAAGTCGCTCTTCACGGCGCGGGTGGCGGCGGAGTTTCCGCACGATGTGAAGTCCGGCGCAGAGGTTCCGGACGCGACACGCGTCTATCGTGACGTGCTGGAGCAGCAGCCTGACCAGTCGGTCGTCATCGTAACGGTCGGCTACCTGACAAACCTCAGGCACCTGCTGCAACTCCCCGCGAGCGAGGGACACGTGAGCGGACCGGACCTCATCCGGCGCAAGGTCAAGACGTGGGTCTGCATGGGCGGCAACTTCATCGGTCATCCGCCCAAGGATGACTTGAAGCTCGGGAACGTGAACTTCCAGCGCGACGCCGCCTCGGCGCTTCAGGTGATTCAGCACTGGCCCGGCACCATCGTCTTTGCCGGACGCGAGGTGTGCTCGGTGCCGAGCGGTCTGGCTATTGGCGCGAACCTGGCGAAGACCCCCACGAACAACCCCGTCCGCCGCGCTTACGAGCATTACTTCGGCGGCACGGCGAAGAACCGGCACGTGGCCGACCTCGCCACGGTGCTCTACGCGGTGCGTGGCCTGCGCGACTATTGGCACCTCTCCGAGCCGGGGCGCATGGACCTGCAGGCCAGCATGACCTTCGAGTGGAAGTTCGCCGCCGACGGTAACCAGCGTTACCTGCTCAAGCGCCAGCGCGATGGCCAGCCCAACGATCGTTACGTCGAAGCTTCACTGGACGAGCTGCTCGTGCAGCCACCGCAGATCCGCGGAATTCAGTGTGAGGGCGCTTACCCGCTCCATCTGCAAGGCGTGGCGACCGATGGCACGACCGCCATCTTCTGGAGCTGGACCGATGCGCTGGTGAAGACCGACCAGCAGGGCCGCCTCGTAAAGCGCGTAAAGGCCGACAATCACCAGGGCGATCTCTGCACGGTCGCGGGCAAGGTTTACGTGGCCGTGAATCTTGGGAAGTTCAACGAGCCCGCCGGACAGGCCGACTCCTGGGTGTATGTCTATGACGGCGCAACGCTCGACCTGCTCGCCCGGCACCGCGTGCCCGAGCTGGTGCATGGCGCGGGCGGCATCGCGCACCGTGACGGAAAGTTCATTGTGGTCGGTGGCTTGCCAGCCGGGGTGCCGGAAAACTACCTCTACGAATACGACGCGGATTTCCGCTTTGTGCAACGCCATGTCCTTGCCAGCGGCCACACCGACAAGGGCATCCAGACCGCCACATGGGCCAACGGCGCATGGTGGTTCGGCTGCTACGGCAAGCCCTGCGTGCTGCTGCGTGCGGACGCGAACTTCCAGTTCACCGGACGCTGGGAGTTTGATGCCTCGCTCGGCCTTGAAGCCCTGCCCGACGGACGCCTGTTCATCGGCCAAAACACCCGAACCCCAGGCGTGGGACATGTGGGCCGCGTCGTGTTCGCCCGCACCGACGCCCACCGGGGGCTGGTGATGGAACGTCCATAAAACCACGCGCGCCCCCCCTGGCCACCAGATGGTGGCGACAACATTGCTGCACGCTTCGGCTGCGGACGCATCTCCACATTCCGAATATGAACCCCGCCCGCCTGATTCGTCGCTGCTGCCTGCTGCTCCTTAGTCCGACCGCCAGCCAGCCCTAACACCCGGGACGGAAGAGTCCGGCAGAACGCGCTGACCTACTTGGCCAACCTCCGCCGCACCCGTGCCACCAAGCGCGCACCGCCTCAAGCAAAAGCCAATCTGCGTCCAGTTCTTGCCTAACTGAGGGGTGTCCCTTGCGGCTGGAGAGCATACGGTCGCCCCATGAAATCCAAGCAACCCTCCCCCGCCAGAACTCCCAGCCTCGTCGTTGTTCCCCCGCCGCCGGCCGGCAAAGCCCTCTCCACCGCTGCCGCTGCCGCGCAGAAGCGCCCAGCCGCGCCGAGGTCAAGCTCGGGTGCCCGCGACGCTCAGGGCAAAGCCAGCCGCAACGAGATCCGACGCGAGGAGCCGCGCCGCGCCGCCCCGCGCGCCACGGGGCGCACACCGGAACGTGGCAACCAGCCGCGCAGCCACAAGTCCGGCAAGAAGTGACGTGGGGTGGCCCGATTCGCCGCGCGCTTAGACAGCCCGGGGAGTTGGATTTACTACAAATGGACACGCATACGCACGGATTTCATGGCCGCGAGCGAACGCAAAGAGCACAAAGCCATCTCACTCTCCGCCACGAACGCGGAGAGGGCCACGGTGAGGAATCGAAATCATCTTTGCGTCCCGTGCTTTTTTTTCGCGGCCACTCCCTCACACCTCCTCACGCTCACAGTGGAGGCAGGAGTTTTTGCCCGACGGCGGCAAGCACGGAGTCACTTTTCGGCATGACTGATCGTCCATGCCTTCACGTGGGAAAGGTCTATGGACTATCGGCCGGGGCGGAAGGTTGCCGAGGAGCTTCGCCACACCATCCTCCGTCCCCTTCAAAAGCGGCAGTGGCGCGCGGCCGAAAGCGCACCCCGCCACCGCCGCCTCACGGGCGCTTCTCGATGCGCCAGCGGCCCCACAACTGCGGCGCGAGCAGCGCCTCGCTGGGCACGTCGGCGGTGATAGCGGTGGCCTTGTTACTCCAGTAGGCGCGCTGGATGGTCTCGAAGCCATTGCCGCGCAGCACACCGAGATCGGCCTGAAGCATCATGCCCTCGGCGGGCTTCAAGCCCAGCGCGCCCAGCGGAATCGAGAACTCATAGTTGCCGTCGGCCCCGGCAAACTGGAGGTGGCCGCTCACATCCTCCACGCGGTCGAAGTGAATCGTCCGCCACGGCGAGGAGAAGGGCACGCGCGCCGCCGGGGCCGTGCCCGGCACCACGGCGCGGTAGAGCGTCGCGACGGGCTTCTTGTTCACGATGGAGACGAGCAGGCGCAGATCACCCGCCACGGCCTCGGCGCGGTTCGCCGCCGCCTTCGCATCCGTGCCGAGCATCACATCAAGCGCGCCGCCGGTCTTGAAGAGCGCATTGGGCGTGTCGCCGGAGTTCTTGAGCAGGTTCGCGTCGCCCGTGCGGAAGGCCACGAAGAGCCGGTCCCCGGTGATGCTCACGGCAGCGCTTACGTCGTAGGGCTTCGCATCGCTGTTGAACCACGCGCGCGTGCCGCGCTTGTCCACCACGGCCCACTGCGCCGCGCTCCAGTCGTCGAGCTTGCCGTCCACGGCCGGCGCACGTTCACGCCACGCCACCACCAGCGTCTCGCGCCCGACGGACTTCTGCCTCGCCACCTCGCTCAGCAGCGTCCACTGCTGTGCGCTGCGGAGGTCGGTCTCGGTGATCGTGATTTCCTGATCGGGCAGGCGCTGCAACGTGTCCAGCCCGTCCACGCGCACGAGGCTGCTGCGCGCGCCGTCCTGGATGAACACGCGCCCGTCCGTCGTCTGGCCGATGCTTGGGAAGAAGTTCTCGTCGTGTGGAGAAACGCCGTTGAGCAGCATCCCGCGCTGCGCTGCCGGCATGGACCACGGCTGGCCCACACGCACGTCCTGAAAGAGCGACTGCACGAACAAGCCGTCCGCCGTGAAGAGATACATCGGGCCCATGTTGCCGTTCACGCACCACAGCGGCCCCGCCTTGCTCTCGACGAAGCTGCCGAGCAGTCGCGTGGAGCCGATGACCTGGCCCGGCCGGTCCGGCACCGCCGCCTCGTGCGACGCGTGCAGGCCCGGCCACGGGCTGGGATACGACCACCGCGCCTCGCCCTTGAACACGCCGCACAGCGACTGCGGCGCGAACGGTGCAACGCCCAGCGTGATCACACTCCAACCGTTCGAGTGCACCAGCACCTGGTCGCCGCCGCTGCTCTTCGGCCCCTGCACGCCCTCAGCGATCACGTCGCGTGCTTGCAGGTCATAGACCGGCACACCCGCCGGTGTGAAACGCTGCGGCGCGAGCCGCACGGCCTTGCCCTCCCACCGCGACAGCACGAACGCCAAATCCGGCATCACCGTCACACCGCCGCACTGGCCGGCCAGAATCTGCACTTCATCCGCCTGCGCGAGGCCGTCGCCGTTCAAGTCACTCCACGCGAAGACGGCGGGGTTCTTGTTCGGGTCGCCCGCCGGATCAATCCCCTGCGGCCAGCGCGACCGAAACTCCGGCTGCTTCAACAACTCCCAATCCTTCGCCCGGCCCATGCCCGCGACCGGAATGGCCTCGTGCTCGCGCTCCACAAACAGATACGCCGTGCTGGAGCCGCCGGTCGGATTGTTGTTGTAGCAGTTCGAGAAGTAGCGCCGCCCTTGCCGATAAAACGCGAACTCCGGCGGCTTGTTGCGGAAGCCCAGCTCCAGCTTCGCCGCGTCCACGCGATACGGCACCGCGACGAGGTCGTTGCGGCCGGTCGCCCAGTCGAGCTTGAAGGTCATGCCGCTGTAGTGGAAGAGGCCCGGATCGCCGCTGTCGAGGAAGCCGCCGCCGCCATACTCCGCCGGCCCGTAGAAGGCGCGGAGAAACTTGCCCTCGGTCGTCCACACGCTCACGCGTTTGGGCTGCTCGTCGTTCTCCGTGACCCAAAGCTGCTGTCGGCTGTCGAGTGTGAGACCAGCCGGGTGGTTCATGTGCTGCGCGTCATAGAGACCGCCCTTCGGCGCACCGGGCTTGCCGATGGCGTGGAGAAACTTTCCAGCCGGGCTGAAGACCTTGACCTGATGTGCACGGCCCCAATCCGAGATGTAACAGCGCCCCGCCGCATCCGCCATGACGTGCTGCGGGTCTTCAAGCGGGCTGGAGATGAAGACCTCCGGTGCGCCGAGCTTGCCGCTCTTGTCGAAGGCGAAGCGCAGCAGACGATTGCCGCTGAGCGCGAGCAGCCGGCCTTGAGCATCGAAAGCCAGCCCGCGCGAATCCTTCAGCTCGTGCTCGCCGAGGCGCTGCTTCGTGCGCACGTTGATCAGCACGAGCTTTTGCAGCCGCTTGAGCGCCACCACCACCACGCCATCGCGCACCGCCAGCCCGCTGATCTCCGCCGCGAGCTGGTTGTCCTTCGAGTTCTTGGCCGGCAGCGCCCACGTCTCGCGATACACGGCCAGGTCTTCCTTGCCCGTAAGCGCGGTGAGCCGCAATTCCGCCTCGGTCGTGCCCTTGCCCGTGGTCCACACGGAAGCGACGTAGGCGACGTGTTCCTTCACCCGCTCGCCGTCGTCCCGCGCGAGATACGGCGCACCCGTCCAGACGCCGCCGACCCATTTCGTCCCGCCGAGTTTCTTCCCGTCGAGATCCACCCACGCCAGCCCGTGCGTGCCTTCGGAGACAAAGCTGCCGAGATACACGCGCGGCTGGCCGTCCGGCGAACGCTCGGCAGGCAGGAAGACCGCAGCGCTAGGCGGCGTGTGGTTCGCGAGCCACGCGCCGGTGCTGTCCGCCGTGTTCCAGGCCGGATTGCCCGCCGTGTAGATGGGGAACTCATAGCGCAAGGCCAGCTCGTCATGCGCCAGCCCGCGCACGCGGTAGCGGCCCGGCTTCACCAGCGTGCCCGGCACGGAGTAGATGCCGTGCTTCGCCGCCTCGGGATCGCGGCCCAAGTCGTCCAGCCCGTCCCACCACGCGGTGTTCTCACCGGCGGGGAAGGGCGTCTCGCTGATCAGATTGCGAATGCGGCGGCCACCGACCTCCTCGATGACCAACGTGACCAAGCCCGCACGCTTCAGCGAAAAGCGAATGGGAATCGGCGGGTGGGGCAGCTCCATCTGCACCGCTGGAAGGACCACCGACGCGAGCGTCGCGCCGCCGAGCGAATGCAGCGCCATCAACTCACCGAGCCACACGCGCTGGCCGTTCTTCGTGGCGCTGTTGAGATGCGGGTGATTCACCTTCGCCACTTCCCGCAAGCGCAGCCGCACCGCACGCGTCGTCACCTCGCGACCGAAATCCAGCCAATTCACGCCGAGTTGCCGGGGATACTGCGTCTCCACGCCCGACCAGGTGCTCACCGCCTGCCAGTCGGCATCGGTTGCCTCCAGGACGGGGGCCTGCGTGGTCGCCGCCAGCGCCTGCACTTCTGCCGTGGCGAAGCCCGCCCAAAGCGCTGCGAGTCCGCGCAACTGCACCGGACGCGACCACGACAACACCACCCACGCTGGCTGGTCCTTGATGGTGGCGCGCGGCGTCTCGCTCTCCGTGTCCCACAGGTCGCGGCTCCACTTTTCCAGCTTCTCGTTGTTCACCAGCGCGGCCTTCTGCGGGTTGTCACTCGCCGCAGCGACCGCCTGTGGGGCGAGGTTCGCGACGCGTTCGCCCAGCACCAGCAAGCCGCCGAGCGCGCCGGCATAAACCTTGTCCGTCGCCTGCGCCGTGTGCGTGAAGCGCAGCGCGCGCGTCGTCGTGCCCGGCGGCAGCACCCACAGCGCGAATCCATCCGCGCTGACTTCCGCCGTGCCGGGCGCACGGTTCACCAGCCGCTCCGCGGCAAGCCACGCGCTCTCGTCGTCCAGCTTGCCGGGTGCCGCCGCGCTGGCTTTGAGCACGCTCAATGTCCCGCCGCCGCGCACGAGCACGCTGCCCACCGCCACCGCCTGCTTGAACCCGAAGCGCAGATGCCGCACTCCGGGATTCTTGCTGTCACCGAACGGCAGTGCCGAATGGCTCGGCGCGGTCTTGGTGGTCCAGAGAAACGCCGCCGTGCCGTCCTTGTTCACCACCGGCATCTCGCGTCCCTCCACCCACTGCGCAAACACCGCGTCGTCCACGTCTTCGGGTCGGATGGCGGTGGCGAAGGCTCCGGTGGCAGTGCCCGTGCGGGCAGGTGCGGCATGGGCATGGACCGCTCCAAGCCAAAGCGCGCTAATGAAGATGGCGAGTGTTTTCATTCGTTCCTGCCGGCAGCGTCGTTGAAGCCGCAGGGGCAAGCAAGCGGGCGGTTCCCCGACGAGGGTAGGCAAGGGAATCGTCCCGCAGGCAAAACATCCGCGTTTCCTCGGGCGGGCGGGAACGTTATGTTGCTGGCGTGAACGTGACTTTGCTTGGGAGCCTGACCTGCTGGACCATTGGGTTGCTGATTCCGCTCTGCGCCGCCGTGCCAGGTTCACCGTCCGCGAAAATCCTGCCGCCGAGTTGGAACGCCAAGGCCGCCGCCGACACAGTGCTGGCCGGGCTGTTCAAGGTGTCGGCCCCAGAGGTAAAAGGCGCGCACGACGCGGAGTTCGTCATGGTGGGCGACCGGGCCTATGTCGTTTACGAGGCGAATGACGTGCAGCCGGGCGAGGCGGCGAACTGGCCGTTTGTCTATGCGGCGCTCGCAGTGGTGAACGCAAAGACGCGCGTGGTGGAACGGCATCTGCCCATCGCCCGGTCCGGCCAGGCCTTTGCGAACGAGACCCTGCCCGCCGGCGCGTGCTTCGTGCCGCGCATCCTGCAACTGAACGACCGCACGCTGCGCTGTTACTTTGCGAGCGAGTCGCCCGGCCAGCGGCAGTCGGTGACGTGGTTCATTGACTTCGATTTGGAGCGGCAGGCGTTCGCAAACCACATTCACCGCGCCAAGCTCACGACCGCCGCCGGGGTTGGCGACATGACGCCGCAGCGCTTTCACGCGGACGCGGCGGCGCTGGGTTTCCCGCGAGAGCCAAAGGACTTCGGGCTGTATGTCTTCGACTCCTTCAAGGTCTTCGACGGGAAGACCTATGTGGCGTTGAACAACTATCCCGGGGGCCAGAATGCGCTGGCGGTGCTGAACGCGGAGCGCGACACATTCGAAGTGCTGGGCCATTACAACGAGCCGGCGGCGTTCAAGCTCACCGAGTCCGCCGTGAACCGTCTGCCGGACGGCACCTGGCTGGCCATCTGCCGTCAGGAAGGCGGCAACCGGAACTACACCTTCACCACCAGTCCAGACGGACGGCGCTGGAGCACGAATGCCTTTCGCGCGCTGGTGCCCAACGGGGCCAGCTCCAAGCCGACCTTCGACCACTTCAACGGCCTCTACTACCTGGGCTGGCAGGAGGCGACGAAGGTTGCCGACGTGTCGCGTTCCGTCTTCAACATCGAAGTCTCGCGCGACGGCGTGAACTGGGAACGCAAGTATCGCTTCGAGACCGTGAAGTCGTTTCAGTATCCGGCTTTTCACCAGCATGCCGGCGCGATTTACCTCATAGCGACCCAAGGCGACGCCGACGCGAGCCGCAAGGAGCGCATCATGTTTGGCCGGCTGGAATAAGCGGTCACTCCGGAAACCAAAGCTCCTCACGCCCCGTCCGACCCGCTACTCAGATCAAACCCACCTTCCCACGATTTCCGCTCGCGCTGCTCGCCGAGCTGCTTTGCCACGCACCGCTGTCCGTCGTCGCCCAAGCCGCTGTGCGCGACGCGAAGAAAGCCGCCGTCGCTGCGAAGCCCGCTCCCGGCCAATGCCAAGCTCGACCGGGGCATTCACCACATCAACCTCGGCCTGCGGCTCAAGGAGCAGATGGACAAGCTCGGGATTGAGTGCATTGTCCGGCATCAGGACTAAAGCCGAAACATTCCGCGTGAAATCACCCACTTCCGCATCCAGCATCTCGAAGCGGGGAAGTGATCTGCGGCTTTCCTTTCAAGCGCTCCACACGGTCCAGACGCCAGCCAGCAGGGCTGGCTACCATGTGCTACGTCCGTTTGGCACGATTGCCGCACCGACGAGGTTCTGTTACCCATTTGTTACGTCGCATGCCTACTGACACCAAACACATCCGCATCCTTCTGGTGGATGATCATGAGGTTGTCCGCGCGGGACTCGGCATGCTGCTGACCAAGAACCCGGACTTCGAGATCGTTGGCGAAACCGGCACGGTGGCCGGAGCGTTGGAGGCTGGCGCCCGGCTCCAGCCAGATGTGGCGCTGCTGGACGTCCGTCTGCCGGATGGCAACGGGTTTGAAGCCTGCCGCAAGCTGCACGCCTTGAATCCGCCGGTGCGAGTCATCATTCTGACCGCCTTCGCCGACGAGGAGATTGTCATGCAGGCAATCGGCTCGGGCGCGGAAGGCTACCTGCTCAAGGAGATTGATGAGCATGGCCTGAGCCGCGCCATCCGCGAAGTTGCCGACGGCCGTTCCGTTCTGGACTCCGCTGTCACCAAACGGGTGCTGAACCGGGTGAAGAACGGGGCCACCGGATCCCCCACGAGCAAGTTTGACCGTTTGTCAGCCCAGGAACGCCGCGTGCTCGAACTGGTGGCGCAGGGCAAGACCAACAAGGAAATCGCCGTGGCCATGGGCCTGAGCGACAAGACGGTAAAAAACTACCTGAGCAACTTGATGGACAAGTTGCAGATGAACCGGCGTTCACAGGCGGCGGCCTTCTTTGTCCAGCACGCCGCCTCGCTTGGTCAAAGCTAGCATCAGCCCCCTGCCCTGCCGTCTCGGACTTGGTTTCCCCTGTGCTTTGGCCTCGCCGTGGCCATACTCGCCCGCATGAGCGCAATCCGCTCGCGTGGCGTGGACAAGCACTGGACTGGACTGGCCTGCTGGCTGGTTCTGGCAACGTGCTGCCTGTCCGCCCGGCTCGCGCAGGGAGCTGATGAACTTCAGCTCGGCATTCCGCCAATGCCCGACCTCCCCAGTTTAAGCCTCTGGCAGACCGTCGTCACTTGGGAAGCCAGCGCCGGCTACAAGGACAACGTCGCTTTGAGTGGCGTGCGACCCAGCGGCAGCCCGCTCGTGCGCAACCTGGCCGAGCTGCTCGTCTGGCGGCTGCCGGGCGAGGGCTGGGAGTTCCAAACCTTCCTGACCGGCGAGGATGTCCGCTATCTGTCCAGCACGGTCGTGGACAAGGAGCAAACCACGCTCGGGGTGATGCAGGTGAATCGGGTTTGGTCGGACGAATGGACCACCGGGTTGACCGGCCAATACCTGTATCAAAACCGGGTGCTGGACCTCACCACCAGCCTGGCCACTCCGACGGTGCTGCTCGTGCAGGGCCATACTTACACCGGGCGTGGCTCCGTGCGCCGCAAGTTCGGCCAAGGCTGGACCTGGGGAGTGGAGCCCGCCATCACGCGACAGGACTTCGGCGGTCCTTTGGATGACTATTGGGAAACCGGTTTCAAGTTCTCCCTCGGCCGGGAGTCCGGGCGGAAATCTGAAACCTCACTGAATTACGAACTGACCCACCGGAACCACGATCGCCGCGAACAGGCAACCGTCACCGGCGTGGCCATCCCCGGATCAGAACTCCATCTGTTGCAGCACCGGGTGCAACTCCAATGGAAACGCAGTTGGGATGAGCTCCGGCACTGGCGCACCTCGGCCAAGCTGGCGCATGAGTTGAGCCAGGACAACGGGTCGGGATATTTTGACTCCCGGCGCTGGCAGGCCGGCGTGGAGGGACGCTTTGCCAACGCAGTCTGGGACCTGCGCCTCACGAGTCGCATCGCCCACACTGTCTTTCCCCATCAGCCTGCCATCTTCGGCCAGCCACAACCGGCTGAACGCACTGACTTTGGGATCAACTTGCGGGCGGAACGGGTGCTCACGAAATCACTGCGCTGGTTTGCGGAGTGGGACTTCGAGCGCTCGCTGGCCAACCGCCCTGCAACTGGCTATGGAGTCAATCTGACCCAATCTGGATTGATCCTGGAG
>CAIPBN010000354.1 GCA_903863315.1 uncultured Verrucomicrobiota bacterium
CGTCGCACAACAGGTTAAACAGGTTATTTTGTCATGCTGACCATTCCTTCCCCATCCGCCTCGCGCTTCTGCGACGGGGTCGCCCGCCGGGACTTCCTGCGCATCGGCGCGCTGGGTTTCGGCGGCTTGGCGCTGCCGGACTTGCTGCGGGTCGAGGCGCAGGCGGGCATCCGCAAATCGCACAAGGCCATCATCAACATTTTCCTGCCCGGCGGCCCGCCGCATCAGGACATGTTTGATTTGAAGATGGACGCGCCGCGCGAGATTCGCGGCGAGCTGAAGCCCATTGCCACGAACGTTCCTGGCATCCAGATCAGCGAGCTGCTCCCGCGCACCGCCGCCATCATGGACAAGCTCATCCTCATCCGCTCCGTGGTGGGCGCGGTGGACGACCATAATGCCTTTCAGTGCCAGACCGGCCGCCTCGCGCGCGGCGTGCCCCAGCCTCCCGGCGGCTGGCCTTCGCTCGGCTCCGTGCTCTCCAAGCTGCAAGGTCCGGTGGACCCGGCCGTCCCGCCCTTCTTTGGCCTCGCGCCCAAGATGGGCGAGATGCGCTGGGCGGACGCCGGCAAGCCCGGCTTCCTCGGTGTCGGCCACGCGCCCTTCAAGCCCTCCGGGGCGGGCAAGGACGACATGGTCCTCGACGGCCTCACCCTCGACCGCCTCGATGACCGCAAGCGCCTCCTCACCAGCTTCGACCAGTTCCGCCGCGACGTGGACGGCAGCGGCCTCATGGACGGCCTCGACAGCTTCACGCAACAAGCCTTCGGGATGCTCACCTCCAGCAAAGTCCTCGAAGCCCTCGACCTCGAAAAGGAAGACCCCAAGGTCCGCGCCCGCTACGGCAAGGGCGACCCGAAGAACCGCGACGACGGCGGCCCCAAGCTCATGGAGCACATGCTCATCGCCCGCCGCCTGGTGGAGGCTGGCGCGCGCTGCGTCACTCTCGCCTTCAGCCGCTGGGATCATCACGGCCGCATCTTCGACGCCCTCCGCCAGGACTGCCCGTTGCTCGACCAGGGTTTCAGCGCCCTCATCGAAGACCTGCACCAGCGCGGCCTGGACAAGGACGTGACCGTCGTGCTCTGGGGCGAATTTGGCCGCACCCCGAAGATCAACAACAACGCCGGACGCGACCACTGGCCCGCCGTCTCCTGTGCCGTGCTGGCCGGCGGCGGAATGCGCACCGGTCAAGTCATCGGCAGCACCGACCGCATGGGCGGCGAGGCCAACGAGCGCCCCGTCCACTTCGGCGAAATCTTCGCCACCCTCTACGACCGCGTCGGCCTCGATGCGAATCAAGTCACCATCCCCGACCTCTCCGGCCGCCCGCAATACCTCGTGGACGGCTGGGAGCCGCTGAAGGAAGTAATCTAGCCGCACGGTGGGGCGAAGGAATCTGAAGCGTGCCGCCTCGTGCTGACGAAGCACCTCGCTTCCGTGCGAAGCGCGAGTGAGGTGTCCATCAACTCGGATACGCAAACTCGGTGAACGTGGGTTCGGAAAGCATATCGCCAAACAAGAACCATCGGGTTTGGTCTGGAGACAGTGCCCCAAATGCCCACACTTGGCTCACCTTGACCTTGGGGAGGTTCATCTGCCGCAGTTGGAACGTGCCCTGTTGTTTTACGAACACGCCAACCACCAAATCTTCAGAGTCGGCATACTTTGCGAGTTTAGACACTTCTCGCTCAATAGAAGCTTGCGGGTCGAGATGGGACGGAACCACTTCCTTGAGTTGGACAAGAGTGTAGCAGTGCAGATTTCCCTCCCGACAACGAAAGACCGCGTCGTAGTCGGCCTGCTCATGGGAAGCGAACTCGTAGGTTTGGTCTCCCGTTAATGCGGCAAATGCGCAACAGAGCAACGCCGCTTCGCGCTGCTCCTTGTGGACCCGGAGGCCGTGTTTTCGCAGCGCTCGCTGGTGATACGAGAGTTTACTAAGCGCGACGACGCGCTCAAACCTTCGGAGGAGTCTGAGATACTCCGCTGGGTTCTTGAATGCCAACTTCGAGAGAAATTTGAGCTGGGTCTTTTCCGCAGTAGTCCCGGTTACACTCACTGAATCCTACTCCGACGACCTCTGGGCGGCTTGGACTCGAAGCCGAGGCCTGTAAGGCTCCGAATCTGGCCCTCACTCAACGACCCTCTTCGCAAAAGCTGGCGCTGGTTGGCTACCCAGTTCGCCAACACCGGGCTTTCCGGCCATTTTTCAGGAACATTGCAGTGTCCGAATCTCCTGGCGTAAGCGGCAAGGTCCGAAAGATTTCGTTGCCACCGACCATCCGTGACGCTCCATGTGAAACCGATTTGTGCCAAGCGAGCAACTCGCACCGGTGTCAGTTTACCGCTTTTGAAAGCCTTCCTTTGCGTTCCAACCCACGTAGCCAACTCACGGTCTTCAGGCCAAACGGCAGGAACATCAGTATGACCATTCGCTGCCGAATAGTTTGCCAATCTGGTGAAAAACTCTTCCCAATGAAGTTCCAACGCATCCCACGCAAAACCGATTGCCGACAGCCGCTCAACCTGAGTGTCAGCTAGGTTTCCAGCCTTCTTGAGGGTCCGCTGGCGAGTAACCCAGTTTGCCAGTTCCTTGTCCTCCGGCCAATTGGCCGGGACGTGACAGTCTCCGCTCTTGGCGCGGTATGCCAGTAACCTGCCGAGCATCTCCTCCCACTTGCTGGAACGCACAGCCCAATCGAATTCCAGGCTGTTGAGCTGCTCGATTCTGTCCGAGGTGAGGCTTCCATCTCGCTTGGCCATCCGCTGCGTGTTCACCCAGCTACCGAGTTTCGGAGAAGGGGCGTATTTCTGGGGCACGTCGCAGTGACCGTGAGTGATATGGAATTCCTTCAACGCTTGAGACATCTCCGCCCATTTTTGGTCGAGCGGCTCCCACGCAAATCCGATGTTCTCCAACCGTTTGATACGACTCTCTCCAAGCCTTCCAGTCCTATGATTGTTGCGCTGGTTCGAAATCCAAGCCCGGAGGGAAGAGCTTTTGGGCCAATCAAACGGAACCTCGCAGTGGCCTTGCGCGGCATAGAACTCAGCCAAAGTGGCGAAATAGCGCTCCCACTTGGACTCGAACGGATTCCAGTCAAACCCGAGCTCATTCAGGCGAGCGATTCTGTTCTCAGACAAGCAGCCCTGATTGAAGCTCTTCCTTTGAATTCCAACCCAGTTGCCCAACTGGCGAACCTCAGGACTACGCCTGTTAACCTGAGTGTGACCGTGTTGCGCTCTGAACACCGCCAGTTCGCCCAGGCGCTCGTCCCACGACTGGCCCAACGTCTCGATGCAAGCGGTAGCGACCACGAGCCGAAGTGCTTCCAGTGAGAGTTCAGGTCCGACAACCGAGACCAGATTGCGGAACCGCGAATCATCGAATCCTTTTCTCTCGCCACGCCTTCGGCGCATCTCACGGATGATTTCGGCCAACACTTCGTCCTGTTCCTGAAGCGACTGAAGAACATCCCAGACCTCATCGAAGTCCGCACGGCTGACGGCGGCCTCAACGGTTTCGCCAGCTGCCAGCTCTACGTAGAGTGGCACAAGGACGTATCCCGTCGTTTTTCCCGGCGAGTGGCGCATCGCGCGTCCGGTGGCCTGCACGATGTCCACGCTGCTGCGGTGCGGCGACAGGAACGCGACCATGTCCACGGCAGGCACATCCACGCCTTCCATCAGACAACGGGCGTTGGACATGACGGCCCGGGCTGCCGCTCGGTAGTCGCGCATCTCACGTTCGCGGCGCGCGGTCGCCATCGTGCCGTTGACGTGGAAGGTCTGAAACCCATCCGTAGGAGACGAGGTGACGAGTCTCTGACTGGTTTCGGTCTTTGAAGTGAGACTCCTCACGTCGTCCCCTACCTCGGCGAGGTGCGTTCCGATTCCTTCGGCCCCGTCGGCGACGAAGGACGCGGCAGACTTCACGGTGCTGTGGAAGGTGAAGACTTTCTTCACACCGTATTTCCCAATGGCGTCGCGCAAGGCAATCTGGTTCGCGACCTGCCGCGCCCGCATGGGGGTGCCGTTCACGAGCACTTCACCCCGGCTCAGAAGGTCGTTCGTCACCATCTCGGAAGTGATGACGGAGATGACGACCTTGTAGCCGCAGATGATGCCGCGTCGCGCCGCCTCCGCGAACGTCAGGCGATACGCCTGCGGCCCGTAAACTTCCGGGCGGTCCATCGAGAAGACGAGTTGCGCGTCGCCTTCCTTGTCCTTGCGGAGCGGGTTGTAGTGGCGCGGCGTGGCGGTGAGGAACAGGCGCTTGCGGATGGGGAG
>CAIPBN010000355.1 GCA_903863315.1 uncultured Verrucomicrobiota bacterium
CGCCGGCCAGTGAAGGCAGCAGCAGCGAGGCGAGGATGGCAATGATCGCTATCACCACCAGCAGCTCGATCAGCGTGAAGGCGCAGGGGCGGCGATTGCTCGTGCGGTGAGAACTCGAGGGCTGGCTCATGGGTTGGCTCCTTCGGTCCACTTGGCCACGGTGGCCGGGGTGACGAGTTGGAAGAGCCGATCGAATTGTTCGCGCGCCGGTTGTGGTGTGGTGGGCGCGGGAGATTTGGTCGCCACGCGGGGGATGAAGCTGGCATCAAGAATCTTCCGGGACATCAGCGTGCGTGTCTGGTCCCGATCGCCGCCCAGCACCACCAGCTTGGGCCGGCGCGCGGGCAGCGCGTTGAAATCTGCGGGCTTCAGGACCGGGGGGCCGATGAAGGACACCACGGCGTCCACGGTGGGATGCCGCTGGAG
The DNA here is from genome assembly GCA_903863315.1 of uncultured Verrucomicrobiota bacterium. Taxonomy (GTDB): domain Bacteria; phylum Verrucomicrobiota; class Verrucomicrobiia; order Limisphaerales; family SXTU01; genus SXTU01. Next base: position 427 of record CAIPBN010000355.1, read on the forward strand.
CGTTGCCATGAAGGCGTCCGCAGGGCAGCCCGCTTCCGTCGGGGCAATGGACTCGGTGGCGAGCAGGGTCAGCCCGCGGTGAGGCTTGAGCGCGGCCTTGAAGCCGCTGAGGTAGCCCGCATGGACCGGGGAGGGCTGGGGTCCGGAACGCGCGGTGAGGATGACGATTTTGCCCTTGTTCGCGAGCAGGCGCGCAGTTTCTTCCGCCAAGGCCTGGCCGGTGGTTTCGTAGAGCTGGCCATCAGCCTTGGGCACCAGCGAAGATTTCTGGCCCTGCACCAGCAAATGCACGGCGGCGGCGATGGTCAGCACGGCGGCAAGGCCAAGCACGGCCTGTTTCCAAACCGCCTTGGCCGGGGGTTTGGCGACGCTGGGCTTCCGGACTGGAGCTGGCGCGCTCATGCTAACAAGGGGACGAGTTGCGCGCACCGTAGGCTCACGGCAGGGCGGGGTCAATGCTGGGCATGCGCTCCATAGAATCACTTCGTGCTGCGGCTGCGCAGTTTGCTTCAAGATCCCATCTGCCCGGCGCGTCCACTGCCCGTGCAATCCAACTGTTCGAGCTCACCTTCCGCAGTCCCCCGTCACGTTGCTCTGGCACGCCGCCACGCATCGCGCCGAGAGTTTCTCGGCGGGCTGAGCTTGGCCGCCGGGGCGGGCTGGTCTGGCGCGGCGGCGGCACCACCCAAGCGCGTCGCCGCCATGGTCACCGAATACATCCACAACTCGCACGGCGACGTGATTGTGGGCCGCTTGCTGCACAGCCATTCGATGGACGGGAAAGGCTCGTGGCCGCCGGGCAGCGGCTGGCCCAACCTCAAGCTCGTCAGCATGCACGTGGACCAGAAGCACCCGCGCGACACCAGTGAGCGACTGTCGCAGGAGCATGGCTTCCTGCTCGCCGGGAGCATTGAGCAGGCGCTGACGCTCGGCGGCAAAACGCTCGCGGTTGATGGCGTGCTGCTCATCGGTGAGCACGGCAAGTATCCGCTCTCGGACACGGGCCAGATCATGTATCCGCGCCGGCGCTTCTTCGAGGAGACGGCGGCGGTGTTTCGCAAGAGCGGGCGCAGCGTGCCGGTGTTCACGGACAAGCACCTCGCCTGGAACTGGTCTGACGCGAAGTGGATGTATGACACCGCGCGGGAGCTGGGCGTGCCGTTGATGGCGGGCTCCTCGGTGCCGGGCGGCTGGCGGCATCCGGCGGTGGAGATGAAGCAGGGCGCGCCCGCCACGGAGGCGGTGGGGCTTTCGTATGGGCCGCTTGAAGGCTATGGCTTTCACGGGCTGGAGGCATTGCAGGCGATTTCCGAGCGACGGCGCGGTGGCGAGAGCGGCGTGGCAGCCGTGCAGTTGGTCCAGGGCCCGGAGGTCTGGGAGGAGCTGCGCCGGGGCCGCTTCAGCCGCGAGGTGTTTCAGGCGGCGGTGGATGCGCGGGAGAACAAGAAGCGATTCAAGAAGACCTTTGAAGAGCAGGTGCGCACCCCGGCCGGTTTCTTCATCGAGCACTGCGACGGTTTCAAGAGCGTGCTGATCCACGATCCGAAGGACGGTCACAACGAATGGATCGTGGCCTGGGAGGAGCAAGGCCGGAAGGACCGGCCCGCGACCGCGTTTTGGACGCAGGAGGAGCGCCCGCTGGGGCACTTCGGATTCCTGGTGCAAGGCATCGAGCAGATGATCTTCACCGGCAAGCCCACCTGGCCGGTCGAGCGCACTTTGTTGACCACCGGAATTCTGGCGGCAGCCTTTCAATCCCGCCAGCAGGGCGGGCGGCAGCTCGATACCCCGCATCTGGCCGCGATCCGCTATCAGCCGACCTTCACGTGGAAGGCACCGGTCGAACCGATGAAGGGAAGACCTTTGCCCGGGATGTGAGCTGGCCGGGAAAGCCGCTTGGATTGAGCGCCCCGTCACGCGTCCGGCGGATCACCTGAGGTCCGGCACGGAAGTCATTTCCGCTCGTGCTACAAATCCGTTGCGGGGATTCCACTTGGCCCGCGCGGCGCACCGCCCTACTCTCCTCGCCATGGTCCTAGTCGTCACGCTGCTGCTTGCGGGCGCGATTTTGCTGCTCGCGGAGACGGTGCTGCCGGGGATGATCGCGGGGGCGTTGGGCGTGCTGTGCCTGATCGGCGGGGTCGCCGTGGGCTATCAGGAATTTGGCGCGGCAACCGGCAATTGGATTCTCCTCGGCACGCTGGTAGGGCTGCTGTTCGGCTTCGTGCTCTGGCTGAAATACTTTCCCGAGAGCCGCTTCGCACGGCTCTACACCTCGAAGGGCACCGTTGGCGACATCGGCACCGAGCGGCCCGAATTGATCGCTCAGTCTGGTGTGGCGCACACGGCGTTGCGGCCTTCCGGCGTGGCGGTCATCGGCGGCCAGCGTGTGGATGTCGTGACCGAAGGCGCGCTGATTGAACGTGGCACGGCGGTCAAGGTCATCGCCGTGGAAGGTGCCCGCGTCGTGGTCCGAAAAATTTGATTTCAACCCTCACTCAACCCATCAGACACATCATGGAACTCAATCCTCTCCTGGCGCAGGCCTTCACCGGCTCCCTTCTCTTCATGGCCGTGGTCGGCCTGGCGCTGTTCATTGGCGGCCTCATCGTGCTGAACTTCGGCATGATCTACATCCGCGCCTTGTTTAGCGGCGCGAAGGTCACGTTCACCGAGCTCATCGCGCTGAAACTCCGTGGCGTGCCCGTGGGCATCATCGTGGACACCCGCATCACGGCGGTGAAATCCGGCATTCCCATCACCATCGACGACCTGTCCACGCACTACTTGGCCGGCGGCAACATCGAGGCCGTCGTGCAGGCGCTCATCGCGGCGAAAAAGGCCGGCATCCACCTCGATTTCGATCGTAGTTGCGCGATTGACCTCGCCACCAAGGGCACGGGCAAGACCGTCTTGGAAGCGGTGAAGACCTCCGTGAATCCGAAGGTCATCGACTGCCCGGCTGCTTCCTCGGGCAAGGTGACCATTGACGCCGTGGCCAAGGACGGCATCGCCGTGAAGGTCAAGGCTCGTGTGACCGTGCGCACCAACCTCGATCGCTTCGTCGGTGGCGCGACGGAGGAAACCATCATCGCGCGCGTCGGCGAGGGCATCGTCTCCACCATCGGCTCGGCGGAGAGCTACAAGGCCGTGCTCGAAAACCCGGATCGCATTTCCAAGACCGTGCTCGAGAAGGGCCTCGATTCCGGCACCGCGTTTGAAATCCTCTCGATTGACATTGCCGACGTGGACGTGGGCGAAAACGTCGGCGCGAAGCTGCAGGCCGAGCAGGCCGAGGCGAACAAGCTCATTGCGCAGGCACAGGCCGAAGTCCGCCGCGCCGCCGCCGTGGCCACCGAGCAGGAAATGGTCGCCCGCGTCTCCGAGATGCGCGCGCGCGTCGTCGAGGCCGAGGCGCAGGTGCCGCTGGCAATGGCCGAGGCGTTCCGCAACGGCAATCTGGGCGTGATGGATTACTACAAAATGAAGAACATGCAGGCCGACACGGGCATGCGGGAGAGCATCGCCACGGCCGGTGCCACGCCGCAGGTGAAGAGCTGATATAACTGAACTTTGCTCGTGAGCGAACTGGCTTCCATCACGGACGTTGCTGTCTCCAGCGGCTTCTTCGCCGCCCTCGACAACATCTGGGTGATGCTCGCCGTCGTCGTCATCTCGGCGATTTCGAGCTGGTTGCAGAGCCGGAACAAAAAAGAAGAGCAGCCCCCGCCGTGGGGTGGGGAAGACGAAGAGACTTACCGGCAGCAACGAACGGGCAGCGGCAGTTCGAATCCGCCGAATCCCAACCAGCCTTTGAACTGGGAGGAGGAACTCAAGCGCCTGCTCGAAGGCAAACCCCCGCTGGATGGCACCGCAGGCACGCCCCCGCCACCTCCGCCTCCACCGCCAATCATCCGCCGGATTCCGCCGCCGGTGCCAGAACCCGTCGCGCGCGAATCGCAGGGCATCGACGAGGAAAGCATCGCCTCCCGTGAAAGCTCCTCGCCGTGGAAGGACACCTCCCTCGACAGCCTGCCGGAGCCAACCAAGCCGCTCGCCAGCCTCGAACATCATACGCAGGCGTATCAACGCGCCACGCAGCTCCATGAGACCGTTGCCGCCCGGATGCGGCATGTGGATGAACAGACCGAGAAGCACGGCAAACCCCTCTTTGCGCCGGTTCCGATCGGGCGTGCCATCAACGCGGACGCCCAAGCCGTCGTGACTCTGCTCCGCCGGCCCGCCACGGCGCGGCAAGCCTTGCTCGCCTCCTTCGTGCTCGCACCGCCGAAGGCCCTGGAAAGCTGAGCGGAACCGCAGTTGCAATTCGGCTGCGCAATCAAGGCGGTTGCGCCTCAATTTTCCTCTTCAGAAAGACGGTTCTTCCTCTCCTGTGCTTGTGTTTGGGCTGGAGGCATTAGTTATTCACACGTCGCTGTCGGGCGTTCCAGAAATCCAGGGTAAAACCTATGTTTTTGGGCCTTTTCAAGGCGAATAACCTCATGAATAACTTTTTTGCAAAATCTACTTGTCACCACTATACCTAGTGCTAGCCTCGCCGCCGCTCCCCAACCAATGGGGTGTCCCGCGAGACAACACCATGCGGGAACTCCAATACTGAGGGGAGCCTTGGCGTCTGATTCGGTCCGGCTGTATAGTGCGGCTATGAGCGGAAAAGGTGCCTCCAAGACTGACAATTCTAGCCATCCGAATCCCATGATTGACGCCCAAGAGCAACTGCCTGCCCCTGCCACCGCCACCCGCCGTCCCAAAGCGGTGGTTTCTGCCGCCCGCCCGGCCAAGTCCACCGCCGCCAAGTCCGCCAAGAAATCCCTGCACCTCCAGCGCGTCTTCTCCGACGCCAAGGTCAAGCCCTTCGACCAAATCGAATGGGATCGCCGCACCGCTGAAATCACCGACGACTCCGGCAAAACCATTTTCAAGCAGGAGGGTGTCGAAGTGCCCAAGAGCTGGTCGCTGCTCGCCACCAAGGTCGTCTGCTCGAAGTATTTTTACGGCGACCCCGCCAAGGCCGAGCGTGAAAAATCCGTGAAGCAGCTCATTCACCGCGTCACCCGCACCTTGGCGGACTGGGGCATCAAGGACGGCTACTTCAGCAAGGCGGACGGCGAAGTCTTTTATGATGAGCTGACCTGGCTTTGCGTGAACCAATACGGCGCGTTCAACTCCCCGGTCTGGTTCAACGTCGGCCTTTACCACGAATACGGCGTCGGCAAGGCGTCCGGCAAAGGCAACTGGTTCGTGAACCGCAAGACCAGCGTCGCCGAGCGCGCCCACACCCAATACGAATACCCGCAGGGCAGCGCGTGCTTCATCCAGGCCGTTGAGGACAACATGGAGTCCATCATGCACCTCGCCTACTCCGAGGCGATGCTCTTCAAGCACGGCTCCGGCACCGGCACGGACCTCACCCCCATCCGCAGCTCCCGCGAGAAGCTCTCCGGCGGCGGCAAGCCCAGCGGCCCGCTCTCCTTCCTCAAGGTCTATGACCAGGTCGCCAACGTCGTGAAGTCCGGTGGCAAGACCCGCCGTGCCGCCAAGATGAACACGCTGCGCGACTGGCACGGCGACATCGAGGAGTTCATCGACTGCAAGCAGAAGGAGGAGAAGAAGGCCTGGGCGCTGATCGAGCAGGGTTACGACGGCTCCTTCAACGGCGAGGCCTACGGCTCCGTTATGTATCAGAACGAGAACCTCTCCGTTCGCGTCTCCGACGAGTTCATGTCCGCCGCGCTCGAGGGCAAGGAATGGTGGACCCGCTCCAGCACCACCGGCCAGCCGCTCCAGAAGAAAGACGCGAACACGCTGCTAAACAAGATCGCCGAGGGCACGCACATCTGCGGCGATCCCGGCCTGCAATACGACGGCGCGATCCAGAAGTGGCACACCTGCAAGGGCACCGAGCCGATCCACTCCACCAACCCCTGCTCGGAATACGTGTTCCTCAACAACACCGCCTGCAACCTCGCCTCGCTGAACCTCATGAAGTTCAAGCGCGACGACGGCAAGTTCGACGTTGAGCGCTTCAAGGCCGCCGTGCGCATCTACATCACCGCGCAGGAAATCCTCGTGGACAACGCGAGCTACCCGACCAAGGAAATCGCGGAGAACTCCCACATCTTCCGCACGCTGGGCCTCGGCTTCGCCAACCTCGGTTCGCTCTGCATGAGCTACGGCCTGCCTTACGATTCGAACGAGGGCCGCGCGCTTGCCGGTGCCATCACCGCCATCATGACCGGCCATGCCTACGAGCAGAGCGCCGAACTCTCCGCGCAGATGGGCGCCTTCAAGGGCTACCGCGACGCGCGTTGCTCCGGCGTCACCAAGACCGTCAAGAAGGACAACGTGGACTCAATGCTCGGCGTCATTCACCTGCACCGCAACGCGGTCGAGGAAATCCAGCCCAGCTCGGAGTTCAACTACCTGAAGGATGAGGCCCGTCGTGTCTGGGACGGCGCCCTCGCCAAGGGCAAGAAGCACGGCTACCGCAACGCGCAGGTCACCGTGCTCGCGCCCACCGGCACCATCGCCTTCCTCATGGACTGCGACACCACCGGCGTGGAACCCGACATCGCGCTGGTGAAATACAAGCTCCTCGCCGGCGGCGGCATGTTGAAGATTGTGAACCGCGGCGTGCCCGATGCGCTCCGCCGCCTCGGCTACAACGAGACGGAGATCGAGTCCATCATCGCGCACGTCGAGAAGCACGACACCATCGAGGACGTGGAGGAGAACGGTGCGACCATCAAGAGCGGCCTCAAGCCCCAGCACCTCGAAGTGTTCGACTGCGCGTTCAAGGCTCACAAGGGCAAGCGCAGCATCCACTACATGGCCCACCTCAGCATGATGGCCGCCGCCCAGCCGTTCATCTCCGGTGCCATCAGCAAGACCGTCAACCTGCCCAGCGACGCCACCATTGCCGACGTGCGCGACGCCTATGTGCAGGCTTGGCGCATGGGCCTCAAGTGCGTCGCCATTTACCGCGACGGTTCCAAGCGCAGCCAACCGCTCAACACCAAGAAGACCAACGAAGGCGGGGACAAGGTCGCGAACGCCGCTGCCGCCAGCGCCGAGCAGACCGCCACCTTCGAGAGCCGCATCAAGGATCTGGAAGTGGAAATCTCCCGCCTGCACGAGCAGGTCGGCAAGCCCCTCCGCCGCAAGCTCCCCGAGACGCGCGCCTCCTACACGCATAAGTTCGACGTGGCCGGCCACGAGGGCTACCTCACCGTCGGCATCTTCCCCGATGGTGCCCCCGGCGAGATGTTCATCACCATGTCTAAGGAAGGCTCCACCATCGGCGGCCTCATGGACAGCGTCGCCGCGCTCACCAGCATGTCCCTGCAATACGGCGTGCCCCTGGAAGCGCTCGTCCGCAAGTTCGCGCACCAGCGCTTCGAGCCCAGCGGCTTCACCAGGAACCCGGAGATTGGCCGCGCCAGCAGCATCATTGACTACGTGTTCCGCTGGCTGGCGTTCCAGTTCATCCCCGGCTACCGCGAAACCAACGCGAAGGACGGCCAGCCCAACCTTCCGTTGCCCGGCCTGACGGAGATCGAGCGCCAGAGCGTGAACCGCTCCGTCCCCGAGCTGCCGCTCTCCGGTGACACCGACATCCTCGTGAAGAGCGAAGTCCTCAAGGGCAACGGCAAGTCCGAATACAAGGTCGAGAGCCTCAGTGACGCGCTGAAACACTTCATGCACGACGCGCCCGCCTGTCCCAAGTGCGGCCACATCGCCGTGCGCAACGGCGCGTGCTTCAAGTGCCTCAACTGCGGCGAGAGCCTCGGCTGCTCGTAAGTGGTTGCACTGATTCCAGTTCAAAAGGCCGGGGAGCAATCCCCGGCCTTTTGGTTTTCCAGCGCAAGCACGGCTTACCGCCGGGAAACCGCCACTGATCTTCTTGCAACCCGGATTGACCGCGCTGCAATCGCCGCACGCGGCCCCACAACCGGCGCTGACACCCGGGCCGCCCATCGTTGACATTGCAGGGCGTCCGGGCACTGGTTACGTTGTAACCATGAACTTCAACTACACCGGGTTCTTCGAACGGCGGGCGGAGGTCTGCGGGGGCGAGACGGTCATCAAGGGCACGCGTGTGCCCTTGCGCACGCTGTTGGCCAGCCTCGCAGAGGGCGCGTCGGTGGAGGAGATTCTGGCGGACTTTCCCACGGTGTCGCGCGAGGCGGTGCGGGCGGTCATCGCGTTTGCCGCCGTGTCGGCTGAGGAAGACCTGCCGGTGCCTGCCGCTCCGGTGCTGGCATGAAGCTCAAGCTGGACGAGAATCTGCCGGAGTCGCTGGTGGGGGGAACTGGCCGCGCTGGGCCATGATGTGGACAACGTGCGGCTGGAAGGGTTGGCAGGCCAGAGCGACCCGGACATCTGGCGGGCGGTGCAGCAGGACGGACGCTTTCTCATTACTCAAGACCTCGATTTCTCGGACAACCGTTGGTTTGCTCCTGGCACGCATCATGGCCTGATGCTGGTCCGGCTGCGGGTGCCCGGACGGCGCGCGCTGGCCACACGCATCGCAGAGGCGTTTCGTTCCACCGACGTGGATTCGTGGGCGCGCTGTTTCGTGTTGCTCACGGATTCCAAGCTGCGAGTTCACCGGGCTTCCAGTTGAGCCAGCGGCGGGTGCCGTCACAAAAGCATTGGAAGGAGGGATATTTGGCGTAGCCCGGCGGGGCGGCGGGCGGCATCGTCACCCGCACTATGGGCAAAGAATTCAGCATCACACCGCGCACCGTTCCGCACGTTGAAACCAAGTATCGCCGCATCGTCACGCCAGTGCCGCATCCGGACTCGGTGCCGACCTTGGAGAAGCTCCGCCGCTTTGAGCCGCAGTCCATGCGCGGGCAGCCGCCCATCGTGTGGGACCACGCGCAGGACATCTTCGTGTATGACAAATACGGCAACCGCTGGATCGACTGGTCGAGCGGCGTGCTGGTGACCAATGCCGGCCACTGCGCGCCGGAGGTGAAGCGCGCCATCCTCGACCAAGTGAACAGCAACCTGCTGCACAATTACGTCTTCCCGAGCGAGGAGCGCGCGGAGCTGGCGGGTGAACTCGCTGCGGTCGCGCCCGAGGGTTTGAAGAAGGTCTTCCTGCTCACCACCGGCTCAGAGGCGACGGAGTGCGCGATCAAGTTGAGCCGCGCGCACGGCATCAAGGTCGGCGGCAACAAGAAGATCGGGATCATCGGCTGGGAACGCGGCTTTCACGGGCGCACACTCGGCTCGCAGCAGGCCGGCGGCATGGCGGGGCAGAAGAATTGGATCGTGAACGAAGACCCCGCGATCATCACCGCGCCGTTCCCGGACGGCTACTGGCAGCAGGACACGAGCTTTGAATCGTTTCTGAAAGCGATCGCCGCGCGCGGCCTCACGCCGGAGACCACGGCGGGCGTCATCATGGAGACGTATCAGGGCGTGGGGCCGGACTTCGCGCCGGTGGAGTTTGTGCAGAAGCTCCGCAAGTGGTGCGACGCGCACCAGATCGTGCTGACCTTCGACGAGGTGCAGGCGGGCTTCGGGCGCACGGGCAAGTTCTGGGCGTTCGAGCATTACGGCGTGACGCCCGACGTCATCTGCTGCGGCAAGGGCATCAGCAGCTCGCTGCCGCTCTCGGC
>CAIPBN010000356.1 GCA_903863315.1 uncultured Verrucomicrobiota bacterium
AGGGGTTCTGCACCACGGTGCCGTGGACGGTGCCCTTCTGGATGCCCGCGAGCGTCGCGTCCGCCTCGTCGAAGGCGATGACCTTGACCTTGCCCAGCTTGCCGGCCTGCTGGAGCGCCTCGAGCATGAGCGGCGGGTTGTAGGCGAAGAGGCCCACCATGCCGCCGATGTCGGGATACTTCGCGAGCGTGTCCTCGGCGTTGGCCTTGCCCTTGGCCTGGTCGAACTGGTCGGTGAGCGTGCCGAGGATTTTGAAGCCGCCGCCTTCGAGCACCTTGTCGGCGGGGTCGAAGTTGTTCGGGTTCTCGGGCCGGCCAAGGATGGCGTCAAGCGTGCCCTGGCGACGGCGCTTGGCATTGTCCTGCTCCATGCGGCCGATGAAAATCATGACCGTGCCGCCCTTGGGCATGGCCTCACGCACGAGGTCGCCGCACATCCGGCCGGCCTTGTAGTTGTCCATGCCGATGTAAACGAGGCGGTCGGCGTTGGGCGCGTCGGAGTCGTGGGTGATGAGCTTGGCGCGCTTGGCGGCGGTGTTGAGGAGGTCGGTCTGGTTCGCCGGGTCAATCGGGCTGACGGCGATGCCATCCACGCCCTTGGTGAGCAGGTCCTCAATCATGCGCTTCTGGTCGCCGATGCCCTCGACGGGCATGAGCGTCTGCGCGTCCACGCCGAGTTTCTCGCCGGCGGCCTTCACGCCCGCGGCGGCGATGGTCCAGAACGACGCGACGCCGTTGGAGACGAAGGCGATTTTCTGCTTCTTGCCGGGCTTGGCGGCCGGAGCCGCGCCCTCGCCGGGTTTTGCGGCGGGGTCAGCGGGTTTGTTGCAAGCGGTGAGGCCGAGCAAGAGCGCGGCGACGGTGGGGAGGGTGAGGAGGATGTGTTTGTTCATGGGAAGGCTGTTAATTTCTTTGTGCTGATGTGCTGGAGGTGGCCGCTTGTAGAGGAGCCATCTCAAAGTCAATGTAGCGGTGCAATACCACCGGTTCTCGCTTGCTGTCGGTGAAAGTGATTCGTGCCGTTGCAAGGAAAGTTCCAAAGGCGTGAGTTCGCACACCAATTGGCCCCCCACTATTCCCCACACGGAAAACCTCATGGCCCCATTTTTCACCAAAGTAGAACTCGATATGCTGCACCTCCGTAAAACCAACCTTTGGTGGCTTGTCGGTGTCTCTTTTGTGTCTGACGAGGTAGATGAAAATGTCGTAGAGTTGTCCCTCCTCTAAGGAAGGACGGTAAGTATGGGCTAGTTCAATCCCACTAGTCCGGGCATACTCCCCGGCACGCTGGTGTTGCCATTCGTTGCTAGACGGACCGCTAGTGGTAGCTTCCTTTTGCGATGCCTCCGGAAGCGTCTCCAATGCCGCCTCCAAGGTGCCAATCGGAGTTTTGACTTTCTTAACGTGCCCCCCGACAAGCAACCCGACAACGACTGGCACTAACGATGCGACGAGATACTGAATCGGCAGGTCCAACGCAGCGCCTCTCGAACTCTGCATACAAAAGAAAGTTATTAGCATGACCACGGAGCCGATGACACCGAAAGTTAGTGGTTTACGGTTCATGCTGCTTGCGACCCAAGTGTGGCTCTAACACACCGTCAGCCCGCCATTCACATGCAGCGTCTGCCCGGTGACGAAGGACGACGCCTCGCTCGCGAGGAAGACCACCGAGCCGTCGAGGTCGGAGGGGATGCCCCAGCGGTTGACGGGGATGAGCGCGCGGTAGCCGTCCTTGAGCGCCTGCGGGTCCTTCTCGTGGCGCTCCACGGGAATCCAGCCGGGCGCAATCATGTTCACCGTGATGCCGTGCGGGGCCAGTTCGCCCGCGAGGCTGCGATGGAAGCCGTTCTGCCCGCCCTTGGCCGCGACGTAGGCCGTGAAGTTCGGCACGCCGCGCGCGACGACCTCGGAGCCGATGTTGATGATGCGGCCCCAGCGCTGCGCCTTCATGTGCGGTAGGCACGCGCGCGTGAGGAGGAACGGGCTTTTGATGAAGAAATCAATCATCCGCTGGTAGAACGCCCAGTCGTAGTCCTCGATGGGCTTCTGCGGCTGGTCGCAGGTGGCGTTGAGGACCACGATGTCCACCGGGCCGAGCTGCTTCGTGATGGCGCGGTGCATCTTCGCGACGTCCGTCTCGCTGGTCACATCGGCCTTGAAGAGCGCGCCGGTAAGGCCGAGGGCTTGGAACTCGGCGAAGGACTTTTTGGCGCGGGCGGTGTTGTTGGCGTAGTTCAGCGCGACCTTCGCCCCGGCCTTGCCGAGCGCGATGGCCATGGCCTTGCCCAGGCCAGTGCTGCTGCCGGTGACGAGCGCGACGCGACCGGCGAGGGAAAATGAGTTTGCAGGAGAATCAGGCATGCGGGTGCGGGTGGTGTGTTCGTGTTGTGCTGCGGAGTGTGGCGGGATTGCCGGATGGCGTCAACGCACGGCACACGTCAACCGGGTGTGCTTGGGAATGGCCTGAAGACCGGCGAGAACAGTTTAACCACCCGCCGCGCCGCGCCCTCAGCTCTTCGTGCGGCTGCGCTTGCGCGACAGGGACTTCACACCGGGCACGGCGAAGAGGGCGGCTCCGACGATGCCGGCGTCATTGCCCATCGTGGCGGGCACAATCTTGCACTCGGGAGTTTCCAGATAGCGGAAGAACCGTTCCGGATCCGCGCTCACGCCGCCGCCGATGATGAAGAGGTCGGGAGCCAGCATGTATTCGAGCGTGGTGAGATAGCGGTCCACGTTGCGGCCCCATTGTTCCCAGCCCCATTTGTTGCGTTCGCGGGCGACGGTAGAGGCGAACTGCTCGGCGTCCTGCCCGCCGATTTCGAGGTGGCCCAACTCGGTGTCCGGCAGCAGTGAACCGTTGTGCAGCACGGCGGAGCCGATGCCGGTGCCCAGCGTGACGAGCACCACGGTGCCGCGCACCCCGCGCCCCGCGCCGAAACGTGCCTCCGCCAGACCGGCGGCATCGGCGTCGTTGCCCACGGCGACAAACGGGACACCCAAGGCGCGCCGCAGGTGGTCCACGATCTCATGCCGCACCCAGGACGCGTCGAGGTTGGGCGCGCGTCGGACGACGCCGTGCTTGATGAGGCCGGGGAAGCCAACGCCCACCGGGCCGTGCCACTTCAGCCGCTTCGCCAGCTCGCCAATCGCAGCCACGACGCCCTTGGGCGTCGCGGGACGGGGCGTCTTGGTGCGGATGACGGCGGTGGCCAGCGTGCCTTTGCGGGTGTCCACCACGGCGGCCTTGATGCTGGTGCCGCCGATGTCCACGCCGAGGATGAGGTGCGAGTCGTTCATGTGCGAGGCTGGGCCCAGCCGCCCGTATGAAACCGTTTCTCCGGTCCCGGCTCAAGCCTTTGCCGGAGCTTCCTTGTCGCGCGCCGCAAAGACGGGACCAGGCCGACGCGCCTCCAGCACGATGCGAAAGCCGACGATGTCCACCCGATGACCAGGGGAGTTCATGAGCCGGGCGGAAGAGAGCAGCATGTGC
>CAIPBN010000357.1 GCA_903863315.1 uncultured Verrucomicrobiota bacterium
GACTGGCCACCGGCCTGCAAGCGGGCGGCGAGGAACAGCAGCAACTCCTGCTTCTCCGGCGCGGACAGGGCGTCCGCCGCTGATTCGATTTCCGCCAGTGTGCTCATGCTCGCGGCACCGTAGCACCGTCCGCCAGCACCCGGCAAGGGCCGCCTCTGCAAGCGTGCTCTTCAATACACCAGCACCAACACGGTGGCCTGCTCCACGGATTTTACCACGTCCTCGAACTTGCGGTCCTTCGTGTGAGCTTCCTTCAGCTTGGCGGCGACTTCGGGGACGGATTCGAGGAAGCTCAGGAGGTAGCTGCTCTTCACGGCGTAGTTCACGTTCTCGGCCAGCGCGCCGCCGGAGTTGCCGGGCTGGATGGGCGTGCTGATTTGGAAATGCCACGCGTCATCCTGCGCCCCGGCGAGGCTGGTAATCTCCCCTTTGGCCAGCTTGGGCGCGAAGCCCTGCAAGCCGATGTTCGGGAAACCGACGGCGGTGCGGTGCACAGCGTCGCTGCCTGCCTCCCTCTCCCTTCCTCGGAGGAGGGGAGAGGGCCGGGGTGAGGGGTGTTCACCGTGACCCACGGCTCGACCGGATGATGTCGCTCTCCTTCGGCTGGACGTATCGCGTGCTGGCCGTGTCGAGCTTCACTATTTCATCCGGTGGCACTCGGCGCGTCAGGGCCGCCCAGATTTCCATCAGGCTGCCCTCGCGGTTCTTGTTCCACTCGTGATTCCAGAACCGCAGCATCTGAATGCCCTTGGCCGCGAGGAAGGCATCGCGCTCCGCGTCGTGTTCCCGCTGTTCGGGCAGGCCGTGGCCGAAGCCGTCCAACTCCACGGCGAGCTTCGCGAGCGGGCAGAAGAAATCCAGGAAGTAGGGTGCGACCTCGTGCTGGCGACGGAACTTGAAGCCGGCAAAGCGGCGGCTGCGAAGCGCCTTCCACAAGTCCTTTTCCTCCGGCGTTTGCTCGCGGCGCAGGCGGCGGGAGAATTCGTTGTGGTTGCGGCGGGACATGGACGGAGTGTTTGCAAAACGGCGAAGCGTGGCAAGATGGAGGGACGAACCCAGGCTGAGAACGAACCCCTCACCCCGGCCCTCTCCCCTCATCCGATGAAGGGAGAGGGAGGAGGGACGGTGGGACTACGCGGCGGCGCACTGCTTCACCGCCTCGACGCAGCGGGGGCAGAGGGTGGGGTGCTCGGTGTTCGCGCCAACTTCGGTTTCCCAGTGCCAGCAGCGTTCGCATTTCTGGCCGGCGGCTTTCAAGACTGTCACGGTTTCACCGTCTCCAGCCAACGCGGTTTGAACGACGATGTCGGACACATTGAAGATTTCACGCCAAGTGTCCTTGGGAATCTCCACCCAACTCACCGTGTCGGCTCCAACCTTCCAAACCAAAGACGCGTCAAGTGACTTGCCAATGAGCTTGGTCTGACGAGCGTTTTCCAGTGCTTTAAGGACGTCTTGACGGGTCTTCATCAAGACTTCGTTCCAAGTATCAAATCGCTTGAACTCCTTCGGCTCCCACTCGCTCAGATGCACGCTGGGCGTGGGCTTGCCGGGGATGAACTCCCAGGCCTCGTCGGCGGTGAAGGCGAGGATGGGGGCGAGCATCTGGCAGAGGCGCGTGACCATGCGGTGCAGCGCGGTCTGCGTGCTACGGCGGCGCGCGGAGTTCGCGGGGTCGGTGTAGAGGCGGTCCTTCACCACGTCGTGGTA
>CAIPBN010000358.1 GCA_903863315.1 uncultured Verrucomicrobiota bacterium
CAAGATCGGAATTCGTTTCCTTGAGGCGCAGTCCGGACTTAAGAGTGCCGATACCAAACCCATCTGGCAGGCAGGCTATGGCCAATACAATGCCCGTGCCCGGCAGGTGTCTTTCTACAAGCTGACCAATTTTGTCACCGAGCCTCAGGGTATGATGGGCAATCGGATGAACCGTGGTCCGGTCGTCGGCCATTACGATGGTGGAACCCGCATTCCCGGTGTTCGACTTGATAAGGATGGTGGTATCGCTGGGAGTGTGGCGGTCATCCGGCGTTTCACCGCGCCCACGGATACAACCTTGTCGATCGAGGGAAGTTTTAGTCAGACCGGTAACCAAGGTGATGGGGTTTCCGGCTACATCGTGCATAGCCGTTCGGGCCAGCTTGGGACATACACGCTGTCGGGCACTCAACGTCGGACCGAAACCAAAGTGGCCAAAGTCGAGGTCAAGAAAGGCGACACCATTGACTTCATCGTTGATAACGGCGGCAAGGGCAACACCGTGGGTGATACATTTACGTGGGCTCCAACTTTGCGGGTGGCGGTGAGTGCTCCCGCCGCAGGCGGCAGCCCTTCCATGGCCACCCCTTTTGGTGGACCGATGGCTCCAGCTGCCGGGGCGATGAACGCGCCGGGAATGGCCATGGGCGGTCAGATGGGGGCGGGGCAGGGTGCCTCAGCCAACGTCTGGAGTGCATCCGCCGGTTTCCAGTCGCCCTCAGCCGCCGCTCAGAAGCCGTTGGATACTTGGGAAAAATACGCCCAGATGTTGCTGCTCTCCAATGAGCTCTCGTTCGTGGATTGAGTGACGTGATGACTCATATGGCGCTTTGCCAAATCGAAGGCCGCCTCCGGGCGGCCTTCGTATTTTGGGTTCTGGCTTGGAAATCGGCTGCAACTCCGCTCTCCTTCCGAGCGTCCAACGCACAGCCATGCCAGTTGCTCGATTCGTAGCACTCGTCGTCTCAGTTCTGAGTCTTGCGCCGGCATTCTGCGCCGCACCGGTAGACTTCACTCACGAGGTTCTTCCTATTCTCCAGCGCGCCTGCTTCGAATGTCATGACGCGAAACTGTCGAAAGGCAGACTTCGGCTCGATACTCGTGAATCTGCGCTCAGAAAGTCTGGCATCATCGTCCCCGGCCATTCAGCCAAGAGCGAATTAGCCCGCCGCATCACACTGCCCAAGGGCCACGACGACGTGATGCCCAGTCGTGGTGAACCGCTTTCCAAGGCTCAGGCCGATGTTATCAAGGCTTGGATAGACCAGGGCGCGGTCTGGCCGGACAACGTGCAGTCCGCGAAACACTGGGCCTACGTGAAGCCCGCGCGCCCCGCGCTACCGGCAGTCGCAGGTCGCCAACCGGCAACCGGCCATCCCCTCGATGCCTTCATCCTCGCCCGCCTCCAGAAGGAAGGCCTTCTGCCTTCGCCCGAAGCCCCGCCCGAAACCCTCATCCGCCGTCTGTCACTTGACCTCATCGGCCTCCCGCCCACGCCCGCCGAGGTGGACGCCTTCGTCAGTGACTGTGAGAAGTTCGGCAGCAAATCCGCATTGGAGCGCTTGGTTGACCGCCTCCTCGTCTCCCCGCAGTTCGGTGTGCGCTGGGCGCGCCCGTGGCTAGACTATGCGCGCTACGCCGATTC
>CAIPBN010000359.1 GCA_903863315.1 uncultured Verrucomicrobiota bacterium
CACAAGTTGAACAACGTGTTCGGCCAGCCAGGCAAGCCCGCGCTGATGACGGGTGCGCAGCTTGCGCTGCGGCAGATTGACGACACGCACAAGAACCCGAAGGCGAAGTGCCCGTTCGTCCCGCAACGCGAGATGGTGAAGAAGCTCTGGGGCACCGACGCCGATCCATTGGCGAACAAAGGCCAGTGGGAGAAGCAGCTCGCACGGGTGAGCAAGCAGGCGCAGTTCCGGCACTGAAGGAGGCGGCTCGCCTCGGATCCAACTCTCCGCTCGCCAAGCTCCGGTGGTGACGCGACATTTCATCACCAGCCCGCCCCGATGCCTGCGCCAAAAAAAGCGATTACCCGTGCCGCTCAAGCCCGGGTCAACCTGCGCTCCGTGAACACCGATTGCCAACCACACACGCCGCCGCACGCGGCATGGAGAATCGCATGAGCTTCATCATCTTTTGCCTCATCGTTGCCGTCGTCTGGCTGTTCATCCGGACGACCAGGCTCTACGAAGCCAACGCCGACTTGGAGCACCGGCATGATCAACTTGCCCGGAGTCTCCGAGAAATTCAGGCCGCGCAGATGGCAGCGGCGCGGGCAGACAAAAACACCCCGCCACCCTCGCCGGCTCCAGTGGTCGCAGCAGTAGAACCTGCGCCGGTGCCCATCGTCCTGCCTCCCCCCGTGACGGAACCGGTGCTGGCCACGACACCCCTTGAACTGCCAGCACTGACGCCATCCATCGCACTTGAACCCACACCGATTCCGCCGGTCCCATTGGAGCCGGTCGTGGAAGTTCCGCCGGCACCCGCATCCGTGGTGACGCCTCCTCCCCTGCCACCGCTTCCGTCGCCAGCGCCAGCCGTTCCCGCTTACCTGCGGGCTGATGACTCTGCAGTGAAGGCAGGGCCGCCCGCGCCTTTGTCATCCTTGCCGCCGGTGTCCGTTCCCGCCGCCCCACCGGAGCCGTCGCAGTCCTTCGAGCTGCGGCTGGGCACTTACTGGTTCGTGCGCGTGGGCGTGGTGATTCTGCTCACGGGTTTTGTCTTCCTCGCGAACCTGGCTTACCGACAAATCGTCCCCCAGCTCGGCGCAGCGGGCAAAGTCGCGTTGCTCTACGTCGCCAGTGCGGCATTGCTCGGTGCAGGCGCGTGGCTCCAGCGGAAGCAGGCGAAGGAGTCGCTGCAAAACTTCGCGCACGTGCTCCTCGCGGGCGGATTGGGCGCGGTCTATTTCACCACCTACGCGGCGCACCACTACGAGCCGCTGCGCGTCATCGGCAGCGCGGGGCTCGACGGCGTGCTGCTACTGGGCTGGGCCGGCTTCATCGTGTGGCTCGCCGACCGTAAGAAATCCGAGACCCTCGCGCTGTTCGCGTTGGGATTGGGGTTTTACACGGCGGTCGTGACGCGGGTCGGCACGTTCACGTTGGCGTCGAACCTCGTGCTCACCCTCGCCACGGTGTTTTTCCTCGTCCGGAACCGCTGGGCGCACCTGACGCTCGCGGGCCTCGTGGCGTCCTACGGCGGCTTCGCGTTCTGGCGCTTCTTTCATGAGGGCCAATGGCTGCTCGGCGCGCCGCGCGAACATCTCGGACTCGCGCTCGCCTTCCTCGCCGGCTACTGGCTGTGTTTCACGGCGGCAACCTTCCTCGCCGAGGGAGACATCCTCGCGGACAAGCGCCGCGCCGCGTTTCTCAGCGCGAACAACGGCGCGTTCTTCGCGCTCGCCGTGCTTTCGATGGCGACCCACCGGGGCGGAAAGCTGTGGCTGTTCTGCGCCGGGTTCGGCGCGGTGCTGCTGGGCCTCGCGGCGCTCGCCCGGCTGCGCCTGCCGCTGGAGCCGTCCGTGCGCGCCGCGTATGTCACGCAAGGGCTGCTGCTGCTCACGCTCGGGCTCATCCTCAAGTTCACCGGCCATCAACTCGCCGTTCTACTCGCGGCGGAGAGCGTCGTGTTGCTCACGCTCGGGCTGCGCCAGCCCAGCCGACTGCTGCGCGCAGGCGCGTTCGTCTCGGCAGCGCTGGCGGCGGGCTGGCTGGTGCTGACCGACCGCGCGGGGCAATCGCCCGTCTTGGGCCTCGGCGTGACCGCGCTGCTGCTCTTCAACGCCTGGTGGATGGGCCGGCACGAAGACCCGGCGGACGCCGCGTTGCTCCGCGCTCGCACGGCGGTCTTCACCATGTTTGCGCTCATTGCGGGCGGGGCGAGCATCGTGCTGCACGCGGCGACCCCGTGGATTCCCGTGTGGCTCGCGGGCGCGGCATTGCTGCTCACCGTGTCCGTCCATTGGTTGCGCACACGCGAGCTGACACTTTTCGGACAAGGCTACTTGTTGCTCGCACACGGTTACTGGCTGTTCGGCAACGGTGGCTGTGCGGAACTGCCCGCGTGGCGGCCGACGTTGCTGCTTGCCGCCACGCTGGTCGTCTTGCACTGGTGGACGAGGCAAAGCGTGGTCGGCGACCGCAAGGTCGCAGGGACTTTCGAGGCGGGCTGCGCGGTCGCGGTCGTCGCGTTGCTCTACTCGTGGCTGCACGCCCATTGCACGGAGCCACAATGGCTCATGGCCTCCAGCGGACTGGCACTGGGTGTGAGCGGCTACGGCGCGGCCACCCGGGCGTGGCGGCTGGCGGCCACGGGCCAGGTCTTTACCGCCGTTGCGTTTGTCAATTTCGTGGGCCATCTGAGCGAATGGCGCGGTGATGACTGGGCCGTCGCGCTCGCGCCCATCGCCATGATTGGCCTGACGGCAGCCGTGGCGGCGTGGTTTGCCCGAAACCGGCAACTGACCGACAACGTGCGAACGACGTTGTCGGTGGCCGTGCCGGTGTATTTCTGGGCCGCGTTCGCGATGATTGTGGCGATGGTCTTCCGCTACGTGCCGATGGAAAACCGACCTTGGACTTTCGCCTTGTTCGGCGGCGCGCTGTTCGCCGTTGCCGGCGGCGGGCGGCTTGCCCAGCCGCTGCTCGCCAGCGCGCTCGCACTCGGCCTTGGCCTGCTGACACTGCTCTCACCGAACGTGACCAGCGACCAGCTGTTCACCGTGCCAAACCTGTTCGCCGTGCTGCTGCCGCTCGCCCTGCAACAAGTCGCCCGCCGCGCACCGGCGCGGTTCCCCGTGCCGGCAAACGCGCACGCGGCGGTGGTGCTGGTGGCCGGTGGCTCCCTTTGGCTGCACCTCACGCGCTGGCTCCTGCCGGAGCGCGACGGGCATTTCTTCACCCTCGCGTGGTCGCTGCTCGGGCCGGTGTTCTTCGCCGTGGGACTGTGGCTGCGCGAGCGGACCTACTTCGCGCTCGGACTGGGCTGCCTCGCGGTGGCGCTGGCCCGCGTGGCCCTCCGCGACGCTTGGCAGCCGGAGCTGTTCGCGCTGAACGTGCTGCCGATGCTCGCCGTGTTCGCGCTGCAACGCGCGGCTCGCCGGCATCCCGAGGGCACCGCTTTGCCCGAGGGCGCGCACACGGCGGCGATTTTCGCCAGCGGCCTGACGCTGTGGCTATTCCTGTCCCGCTGGGTCGTGCAGGCAGCGGGTGGAAAGTTCTTCCTCACGGTGAGCTGGGCGGGGCTGGCGCTGACGGTGTTCGCGGTGGGCTTCGCGCTGCGGGAGCGCATGTATCGGTGGCTAGCGCTGGCGGTGCTGGCAGGCGCGCTGGGCCGCGTGGTGTTCCTGGATGTGTGGCAGCTTGCGCTGGTGTATCGCGTGCTGAGCTTCATGGCGCTGGGCATCGCGCTCATCGTGCTGGGCTACGTTTACAACCGCTGGCAGGACAAGATCCGCGAGTGGCTGTGAGCGGAGGCGGGGGCGGGTGATGCTTCCGGTGGCAACACCCAGCGCGCCCAGGCCGGAAAGTTTGTTGCTGAACCCGCCACCGTTTGGTCGTAGCGTGTCGCGCACCGAAGGCAGACCTTGCCAGGCCGGCGGGCGCGGGCTTTCGGGGCAATCGAATGAAAGCCAGATTCTTCCCGATCCTGTGCGGCGCAGTTTTGCTGCTGGGCCAGCAGGATGGCGCGGCCCAGACAGGCGGCACGGTTGAGGGCACTGTGAAGCTGCCTCCCCCGCCGCCCGCCGCGCGCCTCAACCCGCGTTATCAGGCGCAGGCGGGCGCGTTCCTGCCACCCGAGCCGCCCACGGCGGTGGTGTTCCTCGAAGGCGCGCCTCCGCCAGCCGCCGAGCCCAAGGCGACCAACACCGTCCGGATGCTCCAGCAGGGCATGCAGTTCAGCCCGGGATTGATGCCCGTCCGCACCGGCACCCGCGTTGAGTTTCCCAATCTGGACGGCTTTTATCACAACGTTTTCTCCTATTCCAAGGCACGGCGCTTCGATCTCGGCCGCTATCTGAAGGATGAGAAGCCGCCGGCGGTGACCTTCGAGCAGGCCGGGATCGTGAAGCTCTACTGTGAAATCCACGAGCACATGCGCGGAACGATCGTGGTGCTGGACACGCCCTATTTTACGAAGACCGACACCAACGGCGCTTACCGCATCACCGGCCTGCCCGCCGGGCAGTTCAAGCTCAAGGCATGGATCGACGAGAAGCTGGTCCGCGAGCAGACTGTCGAGCTGAAGCCGGGCGAAACCACCCGCGTCAACTTCCCCGGTTCGCCGTGAGCCGGACCACGAATAGACACTGATGAAGCGCACACCCCAGCACGGTCAGTTCCCGCCACGCGTCGGTCAGCCCAGCGCAGCCGCCTAGAGGACGAGCCCCGCCCATGCCGCGCCTCAGCTTCCGCTTCAAACTGCTCTTCGCGATGATGCTCGTCGTGGGCGCGGTGTCAGGCGTGACGCTGTATCTCACCCAGAAGCGCGTGCAGGCCGCTTACGAAAAGGTGTTCAAGGACAAGCTGGAGGCCCAGATAACCTATGTCCCGCGCGAGCAGGAGCTGCGCATCGGCAACATCAAAGCGGAGTGTGAACGGCTGGCTAAATCCGTCCGCATCATCGCCGCCTTGCAGGAGGGCGATGCCCAGCAGCTCTACCGTGTGGGCCGCGATGAGCTGAAGATCATCCTGCGCACCGAGGAGGAGCTTTCCAACGGGGACACCACCCCGCCCGCCGCCACGCTGCCACCTCCGCCGGCACCGACATCGCCTGGGCCGGTGATCGAGCTGAAGGCCAAGCAGGTGGACCGGCTGGCCGTCAAGATGACGGAGTCACCCAAGGGGGCGGAAAGGCTCGCGGCCAAAATGGCGGAGTCAGCCAAGAAGGGCAGCGGCAAACCCACCGTGCCGGCGCCGGCGAAGACCATGCCATATCTGGGATTTCTGGATGCCGAAGGAAAGGTTGTTCCCATCCCGGAAAGCGCCCGCCAGCTCCTGCCGGATCGGCAGCGTTTTCACGAACGCCTCGTGCGGTTCGGCTCCTTGGTGGCCAAGCTGGAGTCCCAGCAGGTGGGTTATCTGGACCTGGGATCGGATCGCCTCACCGAAGTGATTGTCACGCCCGTGCGGGATGCGGGCCAGACGGTCGGGGCCATGGTGTATGGCATCCAGTTCTTCGACATCGCCTCCGCCGTGACCGAGCGGGTCATCAGCGACGTGAGTGACATCGAAAGCGGCACATGGGTGGAGGGCAGGCTCTACACCCGCACCATTCCGCCGGAGATTCGGGACACCCTTTCAGCGAAACTTTCGGAGGAGATTCGCCAGCATCCCGAACCGCGGGAGGATTTCATCATCCAGTTGCATGACATCCCGCATCGCATCTTTTACACGGCGTTGAACGAAGGTTCGCTGCTGCCGGTGGCCTACAAGGTGGGCTTGTATTCCTGGGAGGCCGCGCTCAAGGCGCAGGCCGAGCTGCGCGCGCAAATCCTGGTGCTCAGCGGCGGCGCGCTCGTCGGCGCGTTGCTGGTCAGCCTGCTGCTCGCCCACGGCCTGTCCGTGCCCGTGCGTGAGCTGGTCGGCGGCACGGAGCAGATCAGCCGGGGCAACTTCGCCGTGCAGGTGCCGGTCCGGAGCCGGGACGACCTTGGCCAGTTGGCACAGTCCTTCAACGAGATGGCCGCCGGCCTCGCCCTCAAGGACAAGTATCACAGCATCCTGCACACCATCGCCGACAAGGACGTGGCGCAGCAGCTTCTGGACGGCAAGATCGCGCTGGGCGGCGAGCTGCGCGAGGCCACGGTGATGTTCTGTGACATCCGTGGCTTCACCGCGCTGACGCAGAACATGAACCCGACCGAGGTCATTGCCCTGCTCAACGAGCACATGACGGCGCTCACCCGGGTGGTCACGGCGCACAATGGGGTCGTGGACAAGTTCATCGGCGACTCGGTCATGGCCATCTTCGGCGCGCCGAAGAGCTACGGGGACGACACGCTCAACGCCGTCCGTTGCGCCGAGGAAATGCTCGCGGTGCGGGCCCGGCTCAACCAGACCTCGCGCTACCAGCTTCAGGTGGGCATCGGCCTGGCCACCGGTCGAGTGCTGGCGGGCAACATGGGCTCCGCCGACCGCTCCAATTACACGGTGCTGGGCGAGCGGGTGAACTTGGCGGCTCGCCTGTGCAGCGTCGCCGCGCGCGGGGAGATCGTGCTGGGGGCCAGCACGCGGGAGCAGCTTGGCGACCGGATAGCGGTGACGGAGATGGACCCCATGCAGCTCAAGGGCTTCAAGGACCACATCGTCGCTTTCAAGCTGGTGGCGGTTCACGCCAGCCCGGTGCCGCCGGCTGCCTGACCTGGGTTCAGGCCAGCTCCCGAATCACGTCCCCACCGGTTTGCAGCGGCCGGGCGCGACCTCCGCGATCCTCGAAGAAGCCATGCGGGTCAATGCCCAGCAGGTGGAAGATGGTCGCGGCCAGATCCTGCGGTCGCTGCGGACGGTCCGCCGGATAACCGCCCAACCGGTCGCTCGCCCCGATCACCTGACCGCCCCGCACTCCGCCGCCGGCCAACGCCACGGAGAAGCAGTGGCCCCAATGATCGCGCCCGCCGCTGGCGTTGTGCTTGGGCGTGCGGCCGAATTCTCCCATCGCCACCACCAGCGTCTCGTCGAGCAGGCCGCGCTCATGCAGGTCCGTGAGCAGCGCAGAATAGGCGGCATCAAACTGCGGGCAGAGGACATCGCGCACGCGTTCCGCGTTCTTCTGATGGGTGTCCCAGAGCGGGTTGCTGACTGCGGTGTCGCCAGCCTCGCGCGGCCAGTTCACCTGCACGAGCCGCACGCCGGCTTCGATGAGCCGCCGTGCCAGCAGGACGCTCTGGCCGAACTTGTGCCGGCCATACCGGTCACGGTCGGCGGAAGTTTCGCGTTCGAGATCAAACGCCGCGCGGGTGGTGGTGGATTGCACGACGTCCAAGGCGCTCTGCTGCATGCGGCCCAGCGCGGCCATGGCCTCGGTCTGGCTCGTGCGCACAAAATGATGGTCCAACTGCTGAAGCAGGCTGGCGCGCTCATGGACCCGCAGCACGGAGAGCTCGGGCGGCAGCTTCAGCCCTTCGATCTCGAAGCGGGGTGCCGCCGGATCGCACTTGAACACAAAGGGATGCCACAGGTGCCCCATGAACCCGCCGTCCTGCCCGGGCCAGGTGATGTTGGGGTTGTTGTGGATGAGCTCCGGCAGCGCCACGCTCGAGAAAGGTGAACGCTCGCTGGGCCGCAGCGCGCCAATGGCCGCCGCCAGGCTGGGCCAGTCATCCGGACTGGGCGGCAGGCTTTCCGCAGCGGAGGGATGCCGGTAGCCGGTGAGCATCCAGTAGCCGCTGGTGGAGTGGCTGTTCACGTCCGTGAACATGGAGCGAATCACAGCCTGTCGGTGGGCCAGCTTGGCCGTGCGCGGGAGCAGTTCGCTGAAATGGATGCCCGGCACGCTCGTGGCGATGGATCGGAACTGGCCGCGGATGTCACTCGGAGCGTCGGGCTTGGGGTCGAAGGTCTCATGCTGCGGCGGGCCACCGGCCAGGTAGAGGATGATGCAGTGTTTCGCCTTGCCGAAGGTGCCGCTGGCCGGAACCGCCGCGCGGGCCACGGGTTTGAGCAGTCCGCCGAGGGAAAGGCCGAGGCAGCCCAAGCCGCCCACTCGCAGCCATTCACGCCGCGAAACGCGTTCGTGCAGCGCAAGCGGGACAAAGGCATTGGGCGGACCGGACATCATGCAGTGCGAAGGTGGACGGGGCCGTGCCACCCGGCATTCGCGCGGCCAGATGGCGGGCAGGCTACTTCGAGCGAGGGAAGAGCCGACCGGCGAGGCGGGCGAGCTTGCCGCCGATGCTCTTGTCTTCCGTGGTGGTGTGCCGGCCCACGACGGTGCGGCAGCGGGCGCACAGCAGTTCGATGACTGGGCTGCCGGAGGTGGACAGGGCCTTTTCCCGGACTGGGCCGCAGGTCCTGCAAGTGGGGCAGTAGAGCTCCGAGGCTTTGAGCTCGTTGAACTGCCGGCTCACGGTCAGAGCTTGGCGATGACGCGCAGGATGTCGCGCAGCACTTCGACCGGCGTCTGGGTGGCGTCGATGCTGTGGACGATATCGGGACCGTAGAAGTCGAGCACCGGCTTGGTCTCGTGGTCGTAAACTTGCAGGCGGTTGCGGATGACATCGAGGTTCGCGTCATCGAGCCGGTTGTCGCGGAGGGCGCGGCGCTGGAGGCGCTCGACCATCTTGTTCATGTCCGGGCAGGTGAGGTGGAGCAGGGCGCGGACATCGAGCGTGCCTTGCAGCATCTGGGCCTGGGCGGCGTTGCGCGGGATGCCATCCAGCACCACGGTGTCGCGCTCCGGATTGAAGCGGCCCAGCATGGTGTTGGCCTGGATGTTGTTGCGCCACAGGTCCACGGTGGCCTCATCGGGCACGAGCTCGCCACGGCTGGAGTATTCCAGGAAGACGCGCCCAAGCCGGCTGTCAGCATTGAGGTTGCGGAAGACGTCGCCGCAGGCGCAGTGGTAGAAGTTGGGAATGGTCCCCAGAATCTTGCCCTGCGTGCCCTTGCCGGAACCGGGTGCTCCGAAGAGCAGAATCGTGCGCAACTTCATTTCAATTATCCTTCCTGGGGACGGAGGTGGATTTCCTGGATTTCCACGATCTGCAAAGTCTCGTCCATGCTGCCGCCATTCTCCTGCGGGCAGTTCACCACGACCTCGGTCTGGTTGATGCTGACCACGCGCTTGCTCCAGAACTCCCCACGCGGGCAGACCCAGACGAGCCACATGTCCCGCTCGGCAGGCCCGGGGACGAGCTTGAAGAAACCCGCAAACTTGGTCTCGATGAAACGCTTGTTGATGTTGGTCTCCCCCCGGCGGAAGACGGCGGGAGCAAGCCCGGCCGGGGCGGCGGGGGCCGGGGCCGGCGCGGGGGCCACGGGGGCCGGAGCCGCAGCCGGCGTGGCGGCGGCGTGCGCAACGGGTTTGGCCGTGGCGACCGGGCGGGCAGTGGCGGGCTTGGCCTTGCCGAGAGCCATGCCCTTGGGCTTGGCCTCTTCCTTGGCCGCTTCCTGATTCTGTTTCGCGGCTTGCTCGACGGCTGTGGGCTTTTTCTCCTCCTCGGTGCGGACGGGTGGCATCACGAGGAACGCAATCGGCGAGGCGACGCCCAGAAAAGGAATGGCGGCCAGCCCCATCACCAAGCCTTGCGGCCGGCGGCGGTAGTGGGCGACCTCGTAACCGGCAAAAATGGTGGCCGCATACATCGCCACCAACCCCAGCCAGCCCACGCCCGTGGTGAACATGCCGGCGAAGAGGCCCGGACTCTCCGGCAACTGGGGTTTGGCCTGAACTTCAGTGAATTTGGCGGGCGGGCGCTTCGGGAGCGGGACTTCCGGCACCTCGGGTTCGGACCCGGCACCGGCGGCACCGGCGACGGGCTCCTCGATGAGCAACTCCACGAACGCGCGGATCTTCGGGTTCTTCGCGAACTCCTTCAGCGCCTCCTGGGAAAAATTCGCCCACGGGGTGCGGGGCAGCAGCTTGCCGTCGGGGGCCTTGATGATGACGCTCTTCTCGTTGGGACCGATGGCCTCGCCGGAGAGCGTGGTGCCGTCCTTGAGCTTGTAATCCGCCGCACCAGCCACCCCGGTCACCCAGGCTGCGGCCAACACGAGCGCGCAGTAGATTATTAGGCGTTGCATGAGGCGGGAGATGTTGACCAAAAGCCCGCGTCGGGCAATCAGAAAAACGGTTCTCTCCCGGTTTGCCGCAGCACCGGCTGGCTTCAATCCATCGCCGCACCCGACACCGTGAGCGGGCACCCGTTGTCGCGCGCGCTGAGCTTCAGCAGGAAGGGCACCGCCAACTTCGCCCATTCCTCCGCGCTCGGATACGCCGAGGCCGAGCCGCCGAAGCAGCTTTGCAGCATGTCGGTGTTGATGATGCCGGGGTTCAACGGCACCGCCGCCATGCCGGACGGCAGCTCCTGCGCAAGCGCCTGCGTCAGTCCTTCCATCGCCCACTTCGTCGCGCAATAGGGCGCGACCTCCGCCGAGGTCGAGCGGCCCCAGCCAGAGCTGAAGTTCACGATCACGCCACTGCGCCGCGCGACCATCGCGGGGACGAAGTGCCGGATGACATTCGCCACGCCCTTGAGGTTCACATCCACCACGTCGGAGAACTCCTGCGCGCCAACTTCCCACAACGGCGCGTTGCGGTTGATGAGCGCGGCGTTGTTCAGCAGCAAATCCGGCGCGCCGTGCGATTGGAGAATGCGCTTCGCCCAAGCCTGCACTGCTTCGTCCGACACGACATCCAACGCGGCAAAGTCATGCGGCGCATGATGCCGCTTGGCCAGTTCCGCCACCGCCGCCGTGCTGCGCCCGCAGCCCACGACCGTGTGCCCGCGCCGGATGAACTCCTCCACCATCGCCCGCCCCAGCCCGCGTGACGTGCCGGTGATGACGACTAGTTTGCCCTTCGTTGCTGCCATGTGCCCAGCGTGGCGGAGCGAAGGAGCAGATTCAATATCGCGCGAAAGCCGCGAAGGGGGCGAAGGCAGAAGATTTAATCCGGAATACAAACGCGACAGACGCGTTTCGCATCCCGTTCGCCCCCAACCTTCGCTTCCTTCGAGGCCTTCGCGCGACCTCCTCTCCCTTCAACTCCGCCATTGCCCGCCCTTCCGCGCTGCTTCAATAATCCCCGCCCTATGTCGAGTCGCAGACAGTATCCGTTTGATTTGATTGAGCCGAAATGGCAGCGCGCGTGGGACGCCGAGCAGACCTTCCGCGCCTTCAATCCGGGGGAATCCGTCCCCGCCACGCATCCCTTCGCCGCGCGGCACGGCAGCGACGCTTTGTCCACCGCCAAGGTGGCCGGCCGCCAGGCCCCTCCCAAGTTCTACATCCTCGACATGTTTCCCTACCCGTCCGGCGCGGGGCTGCACGTCGGGCATCCGGAGGGTTACACCGCCACGGACATCCTCGCCCGCTACCGGCGCTCGAAGGGCTTCAACGTGCTGCATCCGATGGGCTGGGACTCCTTCGGCCTGCCCGCCGAGCAATACGCCGTCAAGACCGGCCAGCATCCGCGCGTCACGACTGAGGCGAACATCAGCAATTTCACGCGGCAGATCAAATCCCTTGGCTTCAGCTACGACTGGACGCGCGAGCTGGCCACCACCGACCCGGAATACTTTCGCTGGACGCAGTGGATTTTCCTCCAGATTTACAACGCGTGGTTCAATCCCGAAACCAACCGTGCCGAACCCATCAGCACGCTGAAGTTTCCCGCCGATTGCACAACCGAGGGGCAACGCCGCGCCTTCCGCGATGCCAAGCGCCTCGCCTACGTCTCCGAGCAGCCCGTGTGGTGGTGCGAGGAGCTGGGCACCGTGCTGGCCAACGAGGAAGTCGTGGACGGCAAGAGCGAGGTGGGCGGCTTCCCCGTCGTGCGCAAGCCGATGCGCCAATGGGTGCTGCGCATCACCGCCTTCGCCGAGCGCCTACTGGCTGACCTCGACACCATTGAGTGGACCGACTCGCTCAAGGAGATGCAGCGCAACTGGATTGGGCGGAGCGAGGGTGCGGAAGTGGATTTTCAAGTCGCCGGCTCGTCCGAGAAAATCCGCGTCTTCACGACCCGGCCCGACACTTTGTTCGGCGCGACCTACATGGTGATTTCGCCGGAGCACAAGCTGGTGGACCAGATCACGACCGCCGAGCAACGCGCAGCGGTTCAAGCCTACAAGACCGAAGTCGCCAAGAAATCCGACCTCGAACGCACCGAACTGGCGAAGGAGAAGACAGGCGTCTTCACAGGCGCGTTCGCCATCAATCCGGTCAACGGGGAGAAGATTCCCATCTGGATTGCCGACTACGTCCTCGCGAGCTACGGCACGGGCGCAATCATGGCCGTGCCAGCGCATGATGAGCGGGACTGGGAGTTTGCGAAGAAGTTTGGGCTTCAAATCACACGTGTAGTCGCTCCAGCAAACAAGGACGGTGTCGGTGGAATCGTCGCTTCAGAAGAACGAATGCCCCACGCTTTTTGCGAGGAGGGTCAGGCCATCAGTTCGCCGCCACGGATGCCCGAATGGATGCTCAATGACCCTAACCCTGAATATCGAGAGAACGCGCGACGGGCACAGGCCGAATGGATTGCCAAATATCCTGACGACCCGGCCATCAACGGCCTCCCCACCGCTGAAGCCAAAGCCAAAATCACCGCGTGGCTCGAAGCCAAGGGCCTGGGCAAAAAGACCATCAATTACAAGCTGCGCGACTGGCTCTTCAGCCGGCAGCGCTACTGGGGCGAGCCGTTCCCGGTGCTGCACCTCGAAGACGGCAGCGTGAAGCTGGTCGATGAGAGCGAGCTGCCGCTGCTGCTGCCCGAACTCGACGACTTCCGCCCGGCGGGCGAACGCGAGACGCCGCTCGAACGCGCGACACATTGGATCCTGAC
>CAIPBN010000360.1 GCA_903863315.1 uncultured Verrucomicrobiota bacterium
GCACACCTACTCCCTAGCCTTCCCCGGCACGCCTGGCGATGAGGGCGGTCTGGCGCAGCGCACCGCCGCCCACTTCGGCACCACCCATCACGAGTGGAAACTGGACGCCGCCGCCGGCCGGCAGCTTTTCAGTCAATACCTTCGGGTAATGGACCAGCCGAGCATCGACGGGTTAAACACTTTCACCGTGTCCAAGTTTGCGCGGGATCAAGGGATGAAAGTTGTCCTTTCGGGTTTGGGCGGTGACGAGCTCTTTGGCGGCTACCCTTCCTTCCGCCAAGTGCCTCGCCTCGCGCGTCTGAACCGCCGCCTGCGTTGGACTGGCCCTATCCGGGCGGGAGTGCGGGCGGTGCTGCGGCGCGCGCACCGGCCGCAACTCCGCCGGCTGGGTGAGATGCTTGGCCAGCCAGCACGACTGGACACGGCCTACAGTGCCTTGCGTGGCACGTTCACCTATGCGGAAGCCACGGCGTTGACGCGGCATTACACCGGCAAAGAGGTCACCGATGATTGTTCTGACGATGATCTTTTTGCCGATCCGACACCTGAGGATACTGTGAGCCGGTTGGAATTGACGCGTTACATGCGCAACCAGCTTTTGCGCGACAGCGATGTGACGAGCATGGCCCATGGCCTGGAATTGCGCGTGCCCTTTCTCGATTTGCCGCTGGTGGCCACGCTCACCCGCATCCCGGCCGCGACACGGCTCCAACCCGGCAAACGCTTTCTGCTGCAAGCCGTGCCCGAAGTGCCGGACTGGATTGCGAACCAGCCCAAACGTGGCTTTCTATTTCCTTTCGACCAATGGCTCGGGGCCGAGTGGCGGGAAGTCTTCGGAGCGCTGGACCGCACCTGTCCTGTGCCGACGCAGACTTGGTATCGGAAGTGGGCTCTGTTCGTTTTTGAGCGCTGGCGGGAACGAACGTTCACTGGTCAGCCGTGATTGCCAAGCTCATGGCCGCCATTTTGGGCCTCTCCGCCTTTTACCACGACAGTGCTGCTGCACTCGTCGTCAACGGCGACATCGTCGCCGCCGCGCAAGAGGAGCGCTTCACGCGCATCAAGCACGACCATGAGTTCCCGAAGCACGCGGTGGACTACTGTCTCAAGGAGGCCGGACTTACGCCGGAGCAGCTCGACTACGTCGTCTTCTACGACAAGCCGCTCCAGAAGTTCGACCGCCTGCTGGAAACCTACCTCGCCTTCGCGCCCGTTGGCCTCCAGTCGTTCATGATGGCGATGCCGCTGTGGCTCAAGACCAAGCTGCATCTGCCGCGCGAAATCCGGAAGGCCCTCGGTGGGCGCTACACGAAGCGCATCGCCTTCACCGGCCACCACGAATCGCACGCGGCCAGCACCTTCTTCCCGTCCCGCTACGAGGACGCGGCCATCCTCACGCTCGACGGCGTGGGCGAGTGGGACACCGCGACCATCGGCCACGGCCAGGGGAACAAGATTAAGATTCTCAAGACGCTCCACTTCCCCCACTCGCTCGGTCTACTTTACAGCTCGATCACCTACTTCTGCGGCTTCAAGGTCAACTCTGGCGAATACAAACTCATGGGCCTCGCGCCTTACGGCGAGCCGCGCTACGTGGACACCATTCTCAAGCACCTCGTGGACGTGAAGCCCGACGGCTCGCTCGCGATGGACATGAGCTACTTCAATTACTGCCAGGGGCTTACGATGACGAACGACAAGTTCGCCTCGCTCTTTGGCGGACCGGCCCGCGACCCCGAAACCGCCATCACTCAGCGCGAGATGGACATCGCCGCCTCGGTGCAAAA
>CAIPBN010000361.1 GCA_903863315.1 uncultured Verrucomicrobiota bacterium
CGCGTGAAGTTCTCGTCGTGGCTCATGTAGCCGACGCTGAAGATGAAGATGAGCGACCCGACGAAGGTAATCATCACCACCATCGCCGCCGTGAGCGGGTCCAGCACCCAGCCGAGGCGCACGACGGTGTCGCCAAGGGCGAACCAGTCGAAGTTGTGGACCAGCCGCGCCGCCGCGCCGTGCTTGCCGAGCGTCGCCGCGAATGCCACGAGCGAGAGCAGGAACGACGTGCCCAGCGCCCCGATGGCCAGCCCGGCCGAGAGCGAGCGGTTCGGGCGCTTCAGCAAGGCGCTGATGCCCGCCGCCAGCAGGGGCAGCACGGGGATGAGCCAGAGGTTTTGGAGAATCCAGCTCATCCCTTCATGTCCTCCACCTTGTCCACGTTCGCGGTGCGGAAGTGGCGGTAAATGGTGATGATGAGCGCGAGGCCGACGGCGGCTTCAGCAGCCGCAATGGCGATGGAGAAGAGCGCGAACATCAGGCCGGTCTGCGTCTCGGGGTGCTCGCTGAAGCGCCAGAAGGCGATGAAGTTCAGGTTTGCCGCGTTGAGCATCAGCTCGATACCGATGAGGACCATGATGGCGTTGCGTCGCGTAAGCGCGCCCGCGAGGCCGATGCAGAAGAGCAGCGCGGAGACTGTGAGGTAGCACCAAAGCGGGCTCATGCTGGTCTCCTTTCGGTCGCGGAGAGAGGATAGAAGATAGAGGATAGAAGGCAGCGAAGACGGGCCACGGAGGCGGCTCTATCCTCTATCTGCTCTCTTCTATTCTCTCGCTTCATTTCCCCTCCTTCTCGCGCATCGCGATGATGACCGCACCGAGCATCGCCGCCGTGAGCAGCAAGGCCATGACTTCCAGCGGGAGGACGTAATCGGTCATCAGCTTCTGACCGAGCGTCTTGACGGAGACTTCAGGGGCTGGCGCGGCGAGGCGCTTGCCGACGGGACTGGCGAGGACGGCGAGGGCCATCGTGAGGAACGCACCCACCGCCACCGAGATGCCCGCCCACGGGGTGACGGTGGAGGGTTCGTCCTTCGGCTCCGTGCTGCGGGTGAGCAGGATGGCGAAGACGATGAGAATCGAGACCGCGCCGACATAGACGAGGATTTGCGTGAAGCCGACGAACTCGGCGTTGAGCTGAAGGTAAAGCCCGGCCAGCCCGGCGAACGTCAGCACTAGGCTCAACGCGCAATGCACCATGTTCCGCAGCGACATCGCCGCGATGGCGCTGCCGACAGTCAGACCGGCGATGATGGCGAAGGGGAGGGTCAAAGTGATTAGTGCTTAGTGATTAGTTGGCGTAGCGGTAAATGCGTTTGCCGACGCTGGCTTCGAAGCCGCGGCCGAGGAGCCAGTAGGGAATTGCCAGCATCGCAAACCCGACGCCCCAGCGAATGACGACATGCACTGCCCCGCCTGACATGTGCCAGAGTGCGGCGACGACGAGATTGATGAGCGTCATCGGCAGCAGGAATTTCCAGGCGAAGCCCATGAGCTGGTCGGTGCGAAGGCGGGGCAACGTGCCGCGCAGCCAGATGAAGAGGACGATGAGCGCCGAGAGCTTGCCGAGGAACCAGCACCACGAGGGAATCCAGGTGAACGGTGCGATGTTCACCGGCGACAGCCAGCCGCCGAGGAAGAGCGTGATGCCCAGCCCGCACATGGCGAAGAGGCCGAGATATTCCGCGAGGAAGAAGATGGCGAACTTGAAGCCGGAGTATTCCGTGAAGTAGCCCGCGATGATTTCCGACTCGGCTTCGGGGAGGTCGAACGGAGTGCGGTTCGCCTCGGCGGCAGCAGCGGTGAGGAAGAGGAGGAAGCCCACGAAGCCCCAAGGGGTAAACAGGTGCCAACTGTGCAGGAAGCCAAATCGCACGTCCGCCTGACTCTCAACAATGCCCGTGAGCGACAGCGTGCCGGCCATCATCACGACCGTGAGCGAGGAGAGGATTAGCGGGATTTCGTAGGAGACCATTTGGGCAATGGCCCGCATCGCGCCGAGGAGGGAATACTTGTTGCGACTCGACCAGCCGGCCATGAAGACGCTGAGTTCCGTGCTCGCACCGACGGCGAAGAAGAAGAGCAGACCCGTCTGCGGCAAATCGAGCGGGACCATGTTCCGGCCGAATGGCAACACAGAGTATGTCAGCAGCACCGGGATGAGCAGCGCGATGGGCGCGAGGAAGTGGACGACCTTGTCCGCCGCGCGCGGGACGACGTCCTCCTTGATGAGCGACTTGATGCCGTCGGCGATGAACTGCCCGAAGCCCCAGAGGCGGATGTCCGTGAGCGGAATGCCCACGCGGTTCGGCCCGATGCGGTTTTGGATGCGCCCAAGGCCTTTGCGCTCGATGACGGTCGTGAGCGCGAACATCAGCGGAAAGACCGCGAGAATGGGAGTGATGGACAGCGCGGCGGAGACGAGCGGCAGCGCCCACTCCGGCAACACGCCCGACGCATGGCCCATGAGCCAGTGCTTCAGCGTGACCGGGAATTGGTCGAGGGCTTTGAAAAATTCAGCCATGGGCTACGCGGCAGGAGCCGCAGGCGGGGCCGCAGCGGGGGAAGAGGGCTTCGGAGCGGCAGGCGCGGATGCGGTCGCGCCAACAGGGCCTGCGGCAGCGGCGGCTTCAAGCTTGGCTTTTGCCTCAGCCGCAGCCTTGGCCTTCGCTTCCGCGTCGGCTTTCGCTTTGGCTTGGGCCTTCGCGGTTTCAGCGGCGAGCACCGCATCAGACGCGGCGGCTTCGGTCGGGTGAATCTTGCGGTAGTGCTCGTTGGACTTGGCGAGCTGCTCCTTGTGGACGAGCAGGCC
>CAIPBN010000362.1 GCA_903863315.1 uncultured Verrucomicrobiota bacterium
CATGCGCTTCAAATTTCCGACCAAGAAACGCCCGAGCCCCGTCGTGCCGGCTGCCCCGCCGGTGGTCTGGCCACTCGACCCCGCCGTCACTTTCCTGAACCACGGCTCGTTCGGCAGTTGCCCGTTGCCGGTGCTGGAGTTCCAGCGCGAATTGCGCGACCGGATGGAGCGGCAGCCGGTGAAGTTCTTCGTGCGCGACCTGGAGGAGTTGCTCGACTGGGCGCGCATCCGGCTGGCCAAGTTCCTCGGCGGCAAGGCGGAGAACCTCGTGTTCGTGCCCAACGCCACGTCCGGCGTGAACGCGGTGCTGCGCTCGCTCGACTTCGAGCCGGGCGATGAATTGCTCGTCACCGACCACGAATACAACGCCTGTCGCAACGCCCTGGACTATGTCGCGCAACGCACCGGCGCGAAGGTGGTCGTGGCGAAGATTCCGTTCCCGCTGGCAAGCGCGGAGGAAATCATCGAGGCCGTGATGGGCGCGGTGACGTGGCGCACGCGGCTGGCGCTGCTCGACCATGTGACGAGCCAGACCGGGCTGGTGCTGCCCATCGAGTTCCTCGTGCGCGAACTGAACGCCCGCAACGTGGACACGCTCGTGGATGGCGCGCATGCCCCGGGCATGGTGCCGTTGGATTTGCATGCGCTGAACGCCGCTTATTACACGGGCAATTGCCACAAGTGGATTTGCGCGCCGAAGGGCGCGGCCTTCCTCCATGTGCGCGCCGATCGCCAGAAAGATATCCGCCCGCTGGTCATCAGCCACGGCGCGAATTCGTCGCGCACCGACCGCTCCCGTTTCCTCATCGAGTTCGGCTGGATGGGCACGAGCGATCCCAGCCCGGCGCTGTGCGTGCCCAAGGCGATTGAGTTCGTCCGCTCGCTGCGACCCGGCGGCTGGGACGAGGTGATGAATCACAACCGCGAGCTCGCCCTGGGCGCGCGCCGAGTTCTCTGCGAGGCTCTCCGGATTCCGCTGCCATGCCCTGACGAACTCATCGGCTCGTTGGCCTCCGTGCCAATCCCTGACGCGCCGGACAGCAAGCCGTCCAACAATCCGCTTTACCTCGACCCGTTGCAGGACCGGCTGCTGGAGGAGTTCAAGATTGAGGTCCCCATCATCCCGTGGCCCGCGCCACCGAAGCGCCTGCTCCGCGTCTCCGCGCAGCTCTACAACTCCTTGCCGCAATACGAGCAGCTCGCGGGGGCGTTGAAAAAGTTGCTGTAAGGTGTCGGCCCCGCAGCCGGCCCGCAGCACGCGGTGTCTGTTGTGGTGACCGTGGGTCGGTCCACTGCTGCCTTGCGCGGCAGGTTGGGCACGAGACTCGGGTCATACTTTGCCCCGGCGGAAACCTGAATCACTGTCATGCGGACCTTGGTCGGGAAGAACTTCTCCGGGTCGGCGCGCTTGTGCGCATGGCCACCACCGCCGCTGCCGTCCTTGATGACCAGGTCCATTTGCTTGATGCCCTCGGACCAGACGATGCCGTCGTTCTGCCAGAAGGCTTTCATCGAGACGTCCTTCTCATACACGCCCTTCTCGCGGTAGAGGTCGGTGCCGGTGCAGCCGTAGCCGTTGCCCTGGCCCTTGTTGGGGATGTAGCAAATGCTCCACGTCGTCGGTTCGCTGCCCGCGGGCTTCTCGATGACTTCCAGGCGGATGTGGACGGTGCCGTTGCGATAGTCCACCGGAGCGGTCCAGTCACGGGGTCGATCGGGGTTGATGGCCGCGCCCTTGACGTAGTAGTGCGACTTGCTGGGTTTGGAATTGTCCGCGTCGTCCTTGGTGAAAGTGAAGGTGACATCGAACAGCACGAACTGCGCGGCGGGCAGCGTGTGCGCGAGCAACAGCAAGGCGACCAACCAAGCGCAAGGGCGCAGCCAGACGGAGGGGCCGGGGCGGGCGAGTGTCGGGGTGCGGGTGGCCAGGAACTGTGCTGTGTCGGTGCTCATGACGAGAACGTGAGCCGAGGTCAATTTGGCGTCGAGCAACTTTCGCCCGGGTGCGGTTACCTCACGGCTACAACGCGAACTTCGGCGGCGGGAATGAGCATATGGGCAAGCGAACGCAATCTGCGGAAACCGCTCTCCCCCAGCTTCAATTTGACTGCCCAAGCTGATGCTGCGCGGTCGTAGCCGAACTGACCGATGCCTGCGGACTCCAGCTTGAACCCACACTCGGTCACCAGGTTGCCGAGCGTCTGCGCATTCCACGAGAAGAGGTGATGGTTCGGCTCGGTGGAGTCGTGGTGGCGGTAGCGAGCCTCTTTCTCGTAGGGCTCGTGGAGCTGTAGCTTGCCGCCGGGCTTGAGCGCGCGGTGGATTTCCGCGAGCGAGGCGGCAGGATTAAGCGCGTGCTCCAGCATGTGATGACAAATCACGATGTCGGCGCTGGCGGCGGCGAGCGCGGCGGAATCGCTGACGAACTCAATGTCGCGCTCACGCAACGCCGACTCCAGAAAGTCCGACACGTCGAAGCCGATGCGGCGGGCGCACTTCAGTTCCGCCAAGTTCCAGCCCGCGCCCACGCCGAACTCCACGACGGTGTCGGTCGCGCGGATGTGCGGGGTGAACTTTTCCGCCCGCAAACGTGCGATCCACGGAAGCGCTTCCGGCGGAATGCCACGCTTGCCTTCGTGATAGGAGCGCCCGGCTTCGCCTTGATAGTGGCGGGCGGCGGAGTTGTCCGGCGTGTCAGGCATCGAGTAAAGCGTAGCCAGACGTGGCCGGCGCTGTCGAACGCGGAGCGCGGTGCCCCGCGTGCTCGATGGCCCACGCCATTGCGCAGGTTGGACACCTTGCGCTCCGGCAGATTCGGGAGAGGCGGGCTGGAAGCCCGCCCTACTATCAGGTAAAACTCACGCGTGCCCACTGCCGCCGATTCCGGCCAGCCAGACGGCTCCGAGCTGGAGCTGTCCATCGTGATGCCGTGCTTGAACGAGGCGGAGACGCTGCCCAAGTGCGTCGAGAAGGCCCTGCGCTTCCTGCGGGAGAACAAGATTCCCGGCGAAGTGATCGTAGCGGACAACGGCAGCACGGACGGCTCACCGGAGCTTGCCGCCAAGCTCGGCGCGCGAGTGGCGGCGGTGTCTGAGCGCGGCTATGGCAATGCGCTGCGCGGCGGCATCGTCGCCGCGCGCGGGCGCTTCGTGGTGATTGGCGACGCGGATGACAGCTACGACTTCTCCGCGCTCGGCGCGTTCGTCGAAAAGCTACGGGCGGGGGCGGACCTCGTGCAGGGTTGCCGCCTGCCGTCGGGTGGCGGGACGATTGAGCCGGACGCGATGCCGCCGTCGCACCGCTGGCTGGGCAACCCGCTCTTCTCGGCGCTCGCGCGGCAGATGTTCCGCGTGCCGGTGAACGACGTTTACTGCGGCCTGCGCGCGTTCCGGCGCGACTTGATTCCCAAGCTCGATTTGCGCTGCGAGGGGATGGAGTTCGCCACGGAGATGCTGATCAAAGCGAGCCTGCGCGGCGTGCGCATCGAGGAGGTGCCCATCACGCTGCATCGCGACGGACGCACCGCGCACGCGCCGCATTTGCGCACGTTTCGGGACGGCTGGCGCACGCTGCGGTTCTTCCTCATTTGCAGCCCCCGCTGGCTATTTGTGTATCCGGGACTGCTACTGCTGGCGCTGGGCGCGCTGGGTTTCGGCGTGGCGATGCCGGGGCTGACGTTCTTCGGGGCAACGTTCGACGCGCACACGCTGTTGTTCGCGAGCCTTGCGCTGATGGTGGGCTATCAAGCGGTGCTGTTCGGCTGGCTGGCGCGCACACTGGCGGCAAGGGAAGGATACTTGCGGGAGACGAAGTTGCTCGGCTGGCTGCGGGAAGCGGTTTCGCTCGAACGTGGCTTGATCTTTGGCAGCGTCGCGTTGCTCGCCGGAGTTGGCTTGCTGCTGGGGGCCGTGGCGCAGTGGCAGGCGGCGGGTTTCGGCCGGCTAGACTATGCGCACACGATGCGGTGGGTAATTCCCGGGGTGACGCTGACGGCGCTGGGCTTTCAAACGGTGCTCGCGAGCTTCTTCGTCGCGGTGCTGGGATGGTATCGGAAATGAGCACGCCGGCACCCAATGCTTGGGAAGCGGCTTACTTGCGCTTCGAGACGCCGGAGGAGGAGGTGCGGAAGTTTCTCCGCCGACTGTGCCGGCTGGGAGCCGAGCAGTGGCCAAAGGACGCGCAGGTGGTGGAGTTGTTCTGCGGACGTGGCAACGGCCTGAACGCACTGCAACAACTGGGCTTCATCAAACTTGAGGGTGTGGATCTCTCGCCCGCGCTGCTGGCGAACTACACCGGGCCAGCGAATTGTGTGGTGGCCGACTGTCGCCAACTGCCGTTTTCCGGTGTGTCGCGCGATATCGCCATCGTGCAG
Organism: uncultured Verrucomicrobiota bacterium; assembly: GCA_903863315.1. Classification (GTDB taxonomy): domain Bacteria; phylum Verrucomicrobiota; class Verrucomicrobiia; order Limisphaerales; family SXTU01; genus SXTU01. The sequence continues at coordinate 4,373 of CAIPBN010000362.1, forward strand.
GGTGGGCTGCATCACCTGCCGGAACTGCCGGGCGATTTGGAGCGAGTAGTTGCGGAGGTTCGGCGCGTGCTGCGACCCGGCGGGCGGTTCATCGTGGTGGAGCCGTGGCAGACGCCGTTTCTGCGGTGCGTGCATTGGGTTGGGAGTTTCTCCACGGCGCGCCGCGCGTGGGCAAAGCTCGACGCGCTGGAGACGATGACGGAACTGGAGCGGCCGACTTACGAGCAATGGCTGCGGCAGCCGCAAATGGTGCTTCGTTGTTTGGAGGCGAACTTCGCTACGGAACGCAAGTTCATCGGCTGGGGTAAGTTGATGTGGGTGGGGAGGCGGGAAAGTGATTAGGGTTTGGTAATTAGTCGCTCCAGGTGCCGGGGTTCTCCGTGGCACTCTGGACTCAGCACCAATTACTAATCACCCTCCGCGCGGTTGCTCTGGCTCAGATGAACACCAAACTCCAACTCCGCTGGGTTTTCGCCGTGCAGGCTGTGCTGCTCGTCGTCGCGGCGGTGCGGAACGTTCACCAGCTTAATCCGGACGCCGTCGCCTACATGCGGATCGCGGGCTACTACGCGGGCGGCCAATGGGACTTGGCGGTGACGGGCTACTGGGGGCCGCTGTTGAGCTGGTTGATGGTGCCACTGCTGAAGGCGGGTATGGCTCCGCTGGTCGCAGCGCGGGTGGTGATGGCTTTGTCGGGCGTGGTGTTTCTATGCGGGGCGGTGGCGGTTTTTCGCTCGTTCCGATTGCCGCGCTTGGCGCTGGTGACGGGCGCGTGGATTGCGGCAGGCTGGTCGGTGTTTTGGTCGGTGCGGAACATTTCGCCGGACTTGCTGATGGCGGGATTGGTCGGTTTGGCGGTGCGGGCAACAGTGGAAGGATTTCTGTTCGCTCGTCGGAGCAGGCTCATTGCGGCGGGAACATGGTGGGGCGTGGCATTCTTGGCGAAAGCGGTGGC
>CAIPBN010000363.1 GCA_903863315.1 uncultured Verrucomicrobiota bacterium
CCAAGACGGTGACCGTCACGGTGCCCAAGAGCCAAGGCAAGTAGGCCAACACAAGTTATCTCACCGGCATCTGTGCCGGAAAGCGCGAGGGCTGGACCAACCGTCCAGCCCTCGTTGCTCGTTCGGACAAGCTGACCCGCCGCGAGGCTTCTCTTTGCGTCGCTATGCGTTCTTCGCGGCTAATCTATTTCGGACTTCGGGATTATCCGAACAGCCCCATGACCGGTTTGCCCGAGGAGAAGGGCGGACGGATGATGCCCGTGTTCTTGCCCAGATCGTTCAGCGGCACGCCCAACGCGTGCAGGATCGTGGCGTGGAGATCTTGAGGCGTCACGGGATTGCTCTTCGGTGCGGCTCCGGTCTTGTCCGACTCGCCGTAAACCGCTCCGCCGCGAATGCCGCAGCCGGCCACGATCGCGGAGAAGCATTGGGGCCAGTGCTGGCGACCGGGCGGTCCCTGCGTGAGGATGATCGGCGTGCGCCCAAACTCGCCCACGGCGACGACCATGGTGTCTTGGAGCATGCCCCGCTCTTTGAGGTCGGTCAGCAAGGCGGATAGGGATTCATCCAAGCGCGGCAGGCAGTGGTTCATGCCGTAGGAACCATTGCTGAAGGCATTGCCCATGCCCATGTTGCCGCCGTGCATGTCCCAACTGGAAGCGGGCGGGCCACCACCGGTCTCCCCGGGCGCGGGGCCGACCCAGCCATTCACGGTCACGAAGCGCACGCCAGCCTCCACCATCCGTCGCGCGAGCAGCAGGTTTTGCCCCAAGGGATGCATGCCGTAGCGCTCGCGGACGGCGCGTGGCTCGCGGCTCAAATCGAACGCCTCCCGACCTTCCGGCCGCGTCATCGCGTCGTAGGCCAGTTCACGCAGCTCATGCCAGTCCTTGGCCTGCGGCTCTTCCGCGAGGCGGTTCGACTCTAGGGTGTCGAGCAGCTTGCGCCGTTCCTGCATCCGGGCGGGATCACCCGTCTCATAAATCTCCGGCAGCCTGAACTTCGGCATCGCCGGATGGTTGTCAGCCGAGCCAATGAACACCGGTGCGTAGCTCGATCCCAGGTAACCGCCGGAGCCGATGTTCGGCGCGCAGAAGACCGGCGCGCCCACGCACTTGATGAGCCACGCGTTGGTGAGCAGGTTGCGCTCATTGGAGAGATGCTTGGCCACCACCGATCCAATGTAGGGCAGATCGTCGGGAACACCTTCCCGGACGCGCTCGACCACCTGCCCGCACAGCAGGTTGTGCATCGCGTCGAAGTGATTGTTGATCGGGCGCGGATGCGTCATCGAGCGGATCAGGCAAAACTGATCGGTGACTTGGGAGAGCTTGGGGTGCAGTTCGCTCAACTGCATGCCGGGCACCTTGGAGCGGATGGGTTTGTAAGGCCCGCGAATCTCGGACGGCGCGTCCGGCTTCAAGTCCCACGTGTCAATGTGGCTTGGCCCGCCGCACAGAAGCACGAAGATGCAGCACTTCTTCGAGGCCACGGCCTTGCCCGAGGCATCGAACTTGTCCTTGCCGACGACCAGTCCGGGGATCCCGAGGTTGAGCAGGCCGACGCCGCCGGCTTTAAGTGCCGTGCGCCGAGAAGTCTTGGGTAGGTTCATAGACAATGCTTGGCTGAGCTGAGCTGAAAGGACTTGGACGCGAGCCTACCTCCCGCTAGCCCCGACGCAACGAGAATACTTGAAGCGGAAAACTCTCCCCGTTCGAGGCAGAGAGAGAGGCGGCGCCCAGGCTCAGGCCAGCAGCTTCCGGCACGCGGCTTCCAGCTTCTTCATCTGCTTGGCGGATTTCGCCTCGATGTAGCAGCGGATGAGCGGCTCGGTGCCGCTGGCGCGGAAGGCGACCCACTCGCGGTTGGGCAGGAGGAACTTGAAACCGTCGGTGGTGATGAACTTCTCAACCGGAATGCCGCCTACGTCCTTGAGGCCGGCCTTCAACTTGCCGAGCAGCGCGTCCTTGGTCTCGGGGTTGATTTTGACGTTGATTCGCGTGGTGTGGAACTCGCCGGTCTGTTTCTCCAACGTCTTGAGAATCTGGCCGAGGGATTTCTTCTCGGTGGCGACGAGTTCGGCCATGAGCAGACAGGCGAGCACGCCGTCCTTCTCGGGCACGTGGCCCTTCACCGAGAGGCCGCCGCTCTCCTCGCCGCCGACGATGATGGGTTCGCTCTCCATGAGCGCGCCGATGTATTTGAAGCCGACGGGCGTCTCGTGGAGCTTCACGCCGAGCAGTTCCGCCACGGCGTCCACCTGATGGCTCGTGGGCACGGTGCGGACGACCGCGCCGGTCCAGCCACGGTTCTTCTTCAAGTGGTAGAGGGCGAGCGCGAGAATCTGGTTTGGCGTGAGCCAGACGCCGCTCTTGTCCACGACGCCGAAGCGGTCGGCATCGCCATCGAGGCCGAGGCCGAACTGCGCCTTGCCCGCGAGGACGAACTTGCTGACCTCCTCCATGCCGTGCGCGTCCGGCTCGGGGTGGTGACCGCCGAAGAGCGGGTTCAGCTCGTTGTGGAAGGTCGTGACCTTCGCGCCGCCGTCCTCGGTGAGCAGGGTGTCCAGGTAGCCGCGCCCGGTGCCATACATCAGCTCGACGGCAATCTTGAGCTTCGCCTTCTTGATGGCGGCGAAGTCAATCAGCTTGCGTATCTGCTTAAAGTAGTCGGGCTGCGGGTCAATGGTTTTGCACTGAAAGGTGCCGACGACGGCGGCCTTGAAGGTCCAGCCCTCGGCCTGGCGCTTGGCGATGTTCGCCTCAACTTGTTTGGTGACCTCGGCAGTGGCAGGCGCGCCGTTGTAGGTGGAGAACTTGAGGCCCTGATATTCCGCCGGGTTGTGGCTGGCGGTCATGTTGATGCCGCCGATGGCCTTGCGATGACGAATGGTGTGCGCGATGACGGGCGTGGGCGCGTCGCGCTGGCAAAGGAGGCAGGTAAGACCGTTGGCCGTGAGCACCTCGGCGACGGCGAGGCTGAACTCGCGCCCGAGAAAACGCGTGTCGTGGCCGATGATCACGACGGGCTTGCGCTTGGCGATGGCGGACTGGGGATTCTTTAGTTCGGCGTTGAGATAGTCCGCGATGCCTTGGGCCGCAAGGCGGACGCCGTCGAAGGTGAAGTCGCGCGCGATGAGGCCGCGCCAGCCGCTGGTGCCGAATTTGATGGAGATGCTCATGGATTGGGGAAAGGAATGATGAAGGATGAATTATGAGGTGTGAAGTGACCGCCCGTGCGCTTCATTCATCCTTCATACTTCTTACCTCAAACTTTCGCTTCAGTTCTTCCAGTCGAACACGCCTTTCTTCAGCGCGTAGATGTAGCCGATGAAGAGGATGCCGACGAAGGAAGCCATCGAGCCGAGGATGAGCGCGGCGTTTTGAGCCAGGACTTCGCGATAGACGACCGCCCACGGGTAGAGGAAGACGACTTCGATGTCGAACAGGATGAAGAGCATCGCGACGAGGTAGAACTTCACCGAGAGCCGCGTGCTGCCCTCGCCAATGGGCAACATGCCGCATTCGTAGGCGGTGTCCTTCATCTGCGTCGTGCGCGATGCGATCTTGCGGTTGAAGAACCGCCCGGCGATTTCGGACAGCACGAGGATGCCGCCAGCGATAGCGAGCGCCACGAGAAGGAGAAAGAGGACCGGCACGTATTGCACCAACTGCGAATCCATGCCGGGACGGTAGGAATGCCCCCCCGGCTTGGCAAGGGCAAAGGCCGGCGCACACCCCGATGTCGACCGATCGCAAACCACTTGGCCCGGCTGACGTATGCTTGGACCGCGTCGCAAGCCGTTGGACCTGCTCAGGCTGTTCATCCCTACATTTTCCCTCCGATTGGGGAAAAACCAGTTGAGAGAACGCTCAAGCTTGCTACTCTTCGGCCAATCCACGGGCGAGTTGCCGGCCAAGCAGGCGGGCAGTCACCTTGGGCTGCGCAACTGGGACACCATGCTGATTGCACGAACCTCACCAGCCAACCGGCGGCAGCTCGCCGCAGCCCGGGGCTTCACCTTGCTGGAGATAATGATCGTCGTCGGAGTCATCGGCATCATGGCCTCGATCGCCTTACCCAACTTCCTCAAAGCACGAGCGACCGCTGAGCAACGAAGCTGCATCAAGAATCTCCGCGAGCTGGACGTGACCAAGCAGCAGTGGGGATTTGAAAACAAACAGGGGCCAACAGCCACCCCAACCATCGCCCAAATCCAGGCTTATTTCGGCCAGAGCCGCATGCCCGTCTGCCCCTCGCGGGGCACCTACAGGCTCCGCCGGTTGGACCGCAACCCCACCTGCACGCGCGCCACGGTCGGGCACACTCTCTGATGCAGGGTGCCGCGCGCTGAATTTCCGCTTCGCACCGGCGCGTCCATTGTGCTCGAATTGCCGCCTATGAAACATCTGTTCGCCTGCCTCCTGCTTGCTGCCCTGCCCTCCCTCCACGCCGCCGCTCCCGCCAAACCGCTGCGCGCCCTGGTCATCTCCGGCGGCTGCTGCCACGATTATGCGCTCCAGCATGTCATCTTGAAGGAGGGACTCGAAGCGCGCGCCCACATCGAAGTGGACACCATCCACTCCCCCGACCGCTCCACCAAGGCGAAGTTCGAAAAGTATGAGAAGCCCGACTGGGCCAAGGGCTACGACGTCATCATCCACGATGAATGCAGCGCGGACGTGAAGGACCTGCCCTACGTGAACAACATCCTCGCCGCGCACAAGGCCGGCGTCGCCGCCGTGAACCTCCATTGCGCCATGCACAGCTACCGCGTCGGCCAGTTCCGCGAGCCCGTCCAGCCCGGCTCGCCGGACGCGCTCTGGTTCGACCTGCTCGGCCTCCAGTCCACCGGCCACGGCCCGCAGGTGCCCATCGAGGTCACCATCGTGAACAAGGACCACCCCGTCACCAAGCCGCTGGGCAACTGGACCACCATCAACGAGGAGCTCTACAACAACGTCAAAATCTTCCCCAGCGCCATCCCCATGATGAAGGGCAAGCAAGTCATCAAGCAGAAGGACGGCACCACCAAGGAC
>CAIPBN010000364.1 GCA_903863315.1 uncultured Verrucomicrobiota bacterium
AACAACGACGTGCCGCGCGACAAGCGCCACCTCGGCGACCGCTCCATCCTGCTGTGCCTCGACGAGAAGACCGGCAATCTCAACTGGCAGCTCGTCGTCTCGAAGCTGAAGTCCGGCAAGGTCAACGACTGGGAAAGTCTCGGCCTGTTCTCCTCAGCGGTCATCGAAGGCAACCGCCTCTACGTCGTCACCACGCGCTGCGAGATTCTTTGCCTCGACGTGGACGGCCTCGCGAACGGCAACGATGGCCCTTACAAGGACGAGGCCAAATACGTGGTGCAGGATGTCCTCGGACCGGACGGCAAGCAGGCTCCGCCCATCCCGCCGGGACCGAAGGACGCCGACATCATCTGGCGCTATGACATGATGGACGAGCTGGGCGTCTTCCCGCACAACGCCTCGAACTGCTCCATCCTAATCGTCGGCGACGTGCTCTACGTCTCGACCTCCAACGGCCAGGACTGGACGCACGTGAACATTCCTTCGCCGCTCTCGCCCAGTCTCATTGCGGTCAACAAGAAGACCGGCGAACTGCTCGGCGAAGACGACGCGAAGATTGGTTCCCGCCTCTTCCACGGCCAGTGGAGTTCGCCTTCGACCGGCAAGGTCAACGGCAAGGACCTTATCTTCTTCGGCGGCGGCGACGGCTTCTGCTACGCCTTCGACGCGATTCCCAAGAAGGAAGGCGACGGCGCGTTCCTCAAGACGGTCTGGAAATACGACGCGAATCCGCCGGAATACAAGGCCAAGGACGGCAAGCCCATCAAGTATCCCGCCGCCGAAGGCCCGAGTGAAATCATCGCCACGCCGGTGCTCTACAAAAACCGCATCTACGTCGCCACCGGTCAGGACCCCGAGCACGGCGAGGGCGTCGGCCACCTTGTCTGCCTTGATGCCACCAAGACCGGCGACATCACCAAGACCGGTGTCATCTGGGAGTTCAAGGGCATCAACCGCAGCATCTCGACCGTCTCGATTGACCCGACGACCGGGCTCCTGTTCGTCGGCGACTTCTCCGGCTTCGTGTATTGCCTCGATGCCGAGACCGGCAAGCTGCACTGGAAGCACGACATGAAGGCGCACATGTGGAGTTCCACGATGGTCGCCGACGGCAAGGTCTATGTCGGCGACGAGGATGGCGACTTTGTCGTGCTCGCCGCCAAGGGCGGGCCGAAGGCTGAAGTCCTCAGCGAGTGCAACCTCGGTGCGCCAGTCTATTCCACACCCGTCATCGCGAACGGCGTCATCTACATCGCCAGCAACACGCACCTCTTCGCATTGCACGACTCCGCGAAGGCGAAGGCCGTGAAGCCCTGAGAGCCCACCTCAACACAACTCATTCCTAACTGACACCATGCCCATTCCCACCGTTGCTCCCGAACTCGTCGCCCAGGCCAAAGCCGCGCTCGACAAGCACCTCCTCGAAACCATTGAGTGGCACTTCAACCCCGCCACCGGCTGTCCCTTCTGGCTCGATTGGGCCAGCAAGAACTTCGACCCGCGCAAAGAAATCACGAAGTTCGAGGACATGCTGAAGTTCCCGCACTTTCAGGACGAATATCTGCGCGACCTCCAGCCCGAGGTCTGGGTGCCGGCGCAGTTCAAGGGCAAGCCCTTCAACATCTTTGAAACCGGCGGCACCACCGGTATGCCCAAGCAGCGCATCGGCTGGAATGACTTCCGCGTGGACTACTCCGAGTTCAGCGACAAAATCTCGGACGCGCATTTCCCCCGTGGCGGCGCGTGGTTGATGATGGGCCCCACTGGCCCCCGCCGGCTGCGCCTCGCCATCGAGCACCTCGCCAACGTGCGCGGCAGCTCCTGCTACTTCATTGATCTCGATCCGCGCTTCGTGAAGAAGCTCATCTCGAACAAGCAGTTCGACGTGGCCAAGCAATACATGGCCCACGTCGTGGACCAGGCCGCGACCATCCTCCAGCATCGCAAGGTCTCCGGCCTCTTCACCACGCCCAAGCTGCTCGAAGCGCTGGGCGAGAAGGTCAACCTCTGGGAAGCCGGCATCCGCGGCGTCTTCTGTGGCGGCACTTCCATGAAGCCGCAGGAAATCCGCTTCATCATCGAGGAGCTGCTCGAGAACCGCATTGGCTTCTATCCGACCTACGGCAACACCCTCATGGGCCTAGCCGCCAGCGTGCCGCTCCAGCCGGAGGACAACTTCAGTGCCACCTACTTCGCTCCGCAGCCCCGTGCCGTGCTCCGCGTGGTGAACCCGAACAAGACCGACGAGACCGTCGCCTACAACACTTGGGGCCGCGTGGAACTCACGACGCTCACGCAGGAGTTCTTCATGCCGCGCTTCCTCGAACGCGACGAGACCATCCGCCGCGCCCCGCGCCCGCCCTACGCCTGGGACGGCGTCGGTGACGTGCGGCCCTTCGGCGCAATGGAGAAGAACATCGTCGAGGGTGTTTACTGACGGCGTCGGCAATTGATTTCAACGGGAGCGCTCCGCGCATCGGGGCGCTCCCGGTGCAGTTATAGGGAAAGCTTGGACAAGACATTCACGGGAGATTGCAGTAGTAATTTGGCGGTTGCGGCGCAACTCAACAAGCCATGGTCTATTTCACTGTCTATCTGAAGAACCTTAACAACGGCACGGGCTACGTTGACACCGCGCTGGTGGATGACCAGTTGATGCGGGACTATCTCCAGTTCCTCGACATCGGGGTGAAGGCCCACCGGGCTTATGCCGTGGTGGATCCCGGGGCCAACGACACCCCGGTCGGCATCTTCGCGGTCAATCTCGCCGATGTGGCGGCCATCACCGTGACCGTGCCGCGTCAGGATACGCAGCCGGAGCTGTTTTCGGCTCCTTCCCCAACCGAGGCGAAATCCCCCGGGCCCACCGATTTGGCAGGATCTGGAGTTGAGCCAGGGCAGGCGGACAAGTAGCCTGCGCGACGGGTCATGAACTCGTCGTCCAAGTCTCCGGAACACTCTCCCGCCAGGCCGGCCGACGGGCCGGTGCATCCGCTGGCCGCCGCGCTGCTGGTCTTCGTGGACAATCTCTGGATGCTGGCGGACTGGAACGCGGTCACCTGGTTCCTCACCATTCCGTTGAGCTTTCTCACCGTCGGCGTCATCACGGCCGGCATCCAACGCTTCCTGCACCGCGACAGTTGGGGCAAATCGCTCGGCAAGGGCCTGCTGCTGGGCGTGCTCGCTGGCATCCCGACTTCCATCACGGGAACCCCCGTTGGCTTCGGCCTGCTGACATGGGCGGGCATCATGCGCGCAAAAGGAGCGTCTGGCCCGCCGCCCATGATTCGCGAGACGCGCGCCTCCGTTCACTCGCCGGCCCCGCCGATTCCGATTGAGGCGCAAGTCCTCTCCTCCACGCCGCCAAGTCCCCCGCCTCCGCCCGCCAGCCCGGTTCCCCCGCGCCGCATTGAGCCGTGGTGGGTGAAGCTCGCCATGGTGGTGTTGCTATGTGCCACCCTGCTGCTGATTGCGAAGATGGTGCTCGATCGCACCAGCGGCCTCACGGAGAAATTCCGGCAGCAGCACATCACCGAGACGTTCACCTCCGCGCTGCCCACCTTTGCCCGCACCCCCGGCGGCAATCTTGAACTCGCCACTTCCACCTCCACCGAGACGCTCACCCGCACGGACGAGCGGACCATCGCCTGGGACATGTTCTATCTGGGCAAGACCGTCTCCGAGATTTCCGTGCCCGTGACCTACCGGTATCACCTCGTCCTCCGCGACCCGTGGAAACTCGACGTGGTGGGCAACACCTGCGTCGTCCGCGCGCCCGCCATCCGTCCTAGCCTGCCGCCAGCGATTCACACTGACCGGATGCAGAAGCGCTCCGAAGCCGGCTGGGCGCGGTTCGACGCAAAGGAGCAGATGGCCGAACTGGAGCGCAGCCTCACCCCCCGGCTCACGCGCCACGCCGGCGACCCGCGCCGCCTCGCGCTGGTTCGTGAGGAATGCCGCAAGACCGTCGCCGAGTTTGTCCGCGACTGGCTGCTCCGGGAGGACCACTGGCGGAACGATCGCTTCACCAGCATCAAGGTCATTTTCGCGGATGAACCAGACACAAAACCAGAGCTTGCGCCGGTCGTCATCCATCTGAGATAGTCCGCACACGTAATAAATATGAGCACTGTTCCGCATCTGCCTGTCCTCCGTCTTGGCCGCAACTATGAGTCGCTGGAAAAGTTCGAGGTCAAGGACCACAAGACCGGTGAGGTCAAGGCCCTCGTCTCCAACGTCAACGCCGGCATCGTCCGCCGCGACCTCGGTAAGATTGGTTCCGCCCGCGCGGCGCTGAAGAAGTTCACCTGCGCGCAGCTCATCGAGCTGTCCGCCAAGGCCGGCGACCTCTTCCTCAATGGCACGCTGCCTCTCGGCGATCAGGGCCACACGCAGTCGCCGCAGCAATATATCGAGACGCTTTCCTGCACCAGCGGCCTGCCGTGGAACATGGTTCGGCGCAACATGGACAAGGTCCACTTCGCGCTGACGAACATGAAGTTCGTCCTCAACGGCCTCTCGCGCGGGCTGGACCTGGGCATCCTCGACGCGGGCACGGGCGAGCAGTTTGGCACCAAGCTGAGCTATTTCCCCACCTGCAACGCGCTGGGCCTCGTGATGCCCAGCAACTCCCCGGCGGTGAACTCGCTGTGGATTCCCGCCATCTCGCTCAAGACGCCCGTGGTCATCAAGCCCGGCAAGGAGGAGCCGTGGACGCCGTATCGCCTCATCCAGTCGTTCATCGCCGCCGGCGTGCCGGCCGAGGCGTTTGGCTTCTATCCGACCGACCACGAAGGGGCAGGGGAGATTCTCAAGTCCACCGGCCGCTCGCTCATCTTCGGCGACAAGAACACGATGGCCCAATACGCGAACAACCCGGCCATCCAGCTTCACGGGCCGGGCTGGAGCAAGTTCCTCATCGGCGACGACTGCATCGAGAACTGGCCGGACTACATCGACGTCATTGCCGGTGCCATCTCGGACAACGGTGGCCGCTCTTGCATCAACGCATCCGCCGTCGTCGTGCCGAAATACGCCGCGGAAATCGCCGAGGCGCTGGCGAAGAAGATTGGCCCGTTTGCCCCGACGCGCAGCGACGACCCGAACGCCCGCCTCTCCGGCTTCGCCAACATCAAGATGGCGGACTTCATTGACGCGCAGATTGAGGACGGTTTGAAAGTCCCCGGCGCGGTGGACGTGACGGCCAAGTATCGCAACGGCCCGCGCAAGGCGATCTTTGAAGGCGGCACCTACATGCGCCCGACCATCGTGCTTTGCGACAGCTTCGCGCACCCGCTGGCGAACAAGGAGTTCCTCTGCCCCTACGCCAGCGTCGTCACCTGCCCGCAGTCCGAGATGCTGCACAAGATTGGCTACACCCTCGCCGCGAGCGTCATCACCAAGGACACGAAGTTCATCGAGGCCGTCACGGACTTCGCGGAGATTGACCGCCTGAACATCGGCCCGGTCTCGACGATGAAGATTTCCTGGGACCAGCCGCACGAGGGCAACATGTTCGAGTTCCTCTGGAAGCGCCGGAGCATTGAGCGGGCCTGGTGATTCCGAACCGCAGGCTGCTCCATGCACGCTGACGCCGAGCGCCACCTGTCCCGGGCTGACCGCGTGCTTGCGCGCATCATCCGCCAGGTGGGGCCTTGCACGATTCGCCCGCGTCGGACCTGCCCGCCTTACCAATCGCTCGTGCAGGCCGTCGCGCATCAGCAGCTCAACGGCACGGCGGCGCAGACCATCCTCAGGCGTTTCATCGCGCTCTTTCCCGGCACTAAATTTCCGCCGCCCGAAGCTGTCCTCGCCGCTTCCGACGAGCAGTTGCGCAGCGCCGGCCTGTCGCGCGCCAAAACTGCGGCCATCAAGGACATCGCCCACAAGACGACGACCGGCCATGTGCCGACCCGGCGTGAGGCGGCGCGGCTGAGTGACGAGGAACTCGTCGCACGGCTCACGGAGATACGCGGCGTCGGCCCGTGGACCGTGGAGATGTTTCTCATCTTCACGCTGGGCCGCCGCGACGTGCTGCCGGTCGGCGATTACGGCGTGCGCTGCGGTTTTGCGAAGGCCTACGGATGGCAGGAACTGCCCACGCCCAAGGAACTCCTCGCCGAGGGCGAGCGCTGGCGACCGTATCGCTCCATCGCGTCGTGGTATATGTGGCGCGTGCTGGATGCGCCGGCCGGATAAATCCTTGAACAGTCCTGTTTCCCGGCCAGTCTCTAACCGCACATGAGTTCAGCAGGCCACGCCACCCCTACTCCGGGACTGTTCGATTTCGTTCCCCGCACGCGGCTCGTGTTTGGCGCGAACACCGTCGAGCGCGTGGGTGAACTCGCGGCGGAACTCGGGGGCAAACGCGTCCTGCTCGTCACCGACCCCGGCATCGTCAAGGCCGGCCATGCCGCGCGTGTGCAGGAGTCGCTGGCCAAGGCTGGCCTGCACGTCAGCCTCTTCGACCATGCCAAGGAAAACCCCACGACGAAGTGCGTGGATGAATGCGTGGCGGTGGCCGCGTCCGAAAAAGTGGACCTGCTCATCGGCCTGGGTGGCGGCAGCTCGATGGACACGGCCAAGGGCTGCAACTTCATCTTCACCAACGGCGGGCGGATGCACGACTACTGGGGCGTCGGCAAGGCGAAGCTGCCCATGCTGCCGCTCATCGCCATTCCCACGACCTCCGGCACCGGCAGCGAATGCCAGTCCGCCGCGCTCATCGCCGACGAGCAGACGCACCAGAAGATGGCCTGCCTCGACCCCAAGGCCGCGGCTCGCATTGCCATTCTGGATCCCGCGCTCACCCTTTCGCAGCCGCATCGCGTGACCGCGTGCACCGGCGTGGACGCCATCGCGCACGCCGTCGAGACGGCCGTGACCACCAAGCGCAACCCGCTGTCGCAGATGTTTTCGCGCGAGGCGTTCCGGCTGTGTGTCACCAGCCTGCCGCAGGTCTTGCAGCACCCGAAGGACCTCGAGGCGCGCGGGCGCATGCTGCTGGGTGCGGCCTACGCGGGCATTGCGATTGAGAACTCCATGCTCGGCGCGGCGCACTCGGCGGCCAACCCGCTCACCGCGCACTACAACATCGTCCACGGCCAGGCCGTGGGCATGATGCTGCCGCTGGTCATCCGCTTTAACGCCGCAAACCCCGAGGCCCTGCGCGCCTACGCTGAACTCGCCTCCGGCCCGGAGCTGGCCACGGTGAAGGGCGGCCTCACCACCGCGCTGGAAGCCTTGCTCGCCCGGCTCGAATCGCTCCTCAACCTCGCGGGCTTCCCGCGCTCCCTGGCGGACTGCGGTGTCGAGCCGGCCAAGATCAAATCGCTGGCCGAGGAGGCCGCGAAGCAGTGGACCGCGAACTTCAACCCCCGCCGCATCGAGGCGGCGGACTTCGTCGGCCTCTACGAAGCCGCCTTCAACCGCCGCAGCGACGGGGATCTCGTTTGAGTAGGAGACGAGGTGACGAGTCTCTGACTGGATTGCCAGTTCTGCTGCTTGCAAGAAAGTGAGACTCCTCACGTCGTCTCCTACGATATGCCGGCACTTGGTTTGATTACGTCCACACCCGTCACAGTCCGTTTCCCCATGTCTCTGTCGTTCGGGCGCTTTGCGGTGGGGTTGCTTTTGCTGTCGGCCGTGGTGTCGCTGAGTCAGGCGGCTGTGCCCGCTCCGGACGCCTTCTTCCCTGCCGGGGGACAGGTAGGCAGCTCCCAGGGCGTGAAGGCGGGCGGCAAGCTGGACGGCTGGCCGGTGGGGGCTTGGACCGATCATCCCGGACTCACTTTTACCGCCACGACGAATGCCGGGCTTTATGTGGTGAAGGTAGCCGCGGACGTGCCGCCGGGGCCGCACTTGGTCCGGCTGTTCAACGCGGAGGGATCGGCCGAGCCGCGCACGTTTGTGGTGGGCCGGCGTGAGGAGTTGAACGAGGTGGAGCCGAACGACGATTACCGCAAGGCGCAAACCATCCTCCCGGTGGGATCGGTGATCAACGGCCGTCTGGACAAGCCCGGCGACGTGGATTCCTTCGCCATCCAAGTCGAGGCGGGCCAATCGGTGGTCGCCGCCGTGGATGCCTACGCGCTCGGCAGCTCCGTGGACCCGGTGGTGCAGATTCTGGACGACCGGGGCGTGCGGGTGGCCTTCAGCCATGACACGCACAACCTGGACCCGCTGACGGCGTGGCGGGCCGAGCGCAGCGGCACCTGTTACGTGCAGGTGCTGGGCTTCATTCATCCGCCCGGCACGGCCGTGGCCATGCAGGGCAGCGCGGCACATGTGTATCGGCTGACGGTGACGAGCGGCCCGTTCGCCCGCTTCGCGCAGCCCCTCGGGGTGAAGCGTGGAACCGGCGCGACGCTGAAGCTGCTGGGCTGGAATCTGCCGCCCGGTGCGGCCAGCAACCAGCCAGTGGACGCCACGCGAACCATGGCGGCGGAAACCAACCTCGTCGTCCCCGCCGCGCTCACCGGAGACACGCTTTGGCTGGGAGTGGGCGATGCCCCCGAACTCGTCGAGGCCGAGCCCAACAACACGTCGCAGAAGGCGCAGCCCGTCAGCTTCCCGGCGACCCTCAACGGCAGCATCGGCACCCCGGGCGACGTGGACCGCTTTGGGTTCACCGCCAAGAAAGGGGATCGTTTCAGTTTCCGCGTGCGCGCTGTGGGACTGCATTCCCCGCTGGCCGCTCGGATTCGGGTGGAGGACACCAACGGAGTCGCCCTGGTCAGTGCGGAAGGCGGCGACAACACCGACCCACGGCTGGCGTGGAACGCGACCACCGACGGGCAGTTCGTGCTCGCGGTGAGCGACATGTTCGGCAACGGCGGCTGGGACCACGTTTACCGGATTGAGACCGCGCCGCCGCCGCCGCATTTCACCGCGTCGATTCCGACGCACGCGTTCTTCGTCGAGAACGGCAAGACCAACGAGATCAAGGTCACGGTGACACGCGTCGAAGGCTTCAAGGAGAAGCTCAGCCTCAGTGTGAAGGGCCTGCCCGCGGGCGTCACTGCGAAGGCGGGCGAGATCACGGACAAGGGTGGCGAAGTCAAGGTGCAGCTCACCGCCGCCGCCGATGCTCCGCCAGCGAATGTGCCGCTGGAGTTCCTGATTTCCGCACCGGAGGTGCGTCCGCCCATGAGCGTGGCGGCCCGGTTCAGCCTGCTGGGGGTGGAGCCTCGGGGAGAGCGCTTGATCAGCAGTGGTCACGTGGCCTGGCTCACGGTGGCAAACAAGCCCGCGCCCCCGCCGCCCCCGAAGAAAAAGAAGTAGCTGCCGAGGAGGCCGCGTGTTTACCAACGGATTGAAGCATCAAGCCGATTGCTTCTGACCTGCCTGCCCGCGTGGCTTGGCATACAGCCCGATGACCAGCCCCGTGATGATGGCCACGCTGCCCCAGAGGTGTCCGGCGTGGAGTTTCTCGCCCAGCCACAGCACCGCAACGGGCACGCCGGCGACCGGTTGGGCCATGATGGTCATGGCCGTGAGATTCACGTCCGTCTCGTGGATGACGACCAGCCACAATCCATAGCCAAGGCTGGTGCAGATGATGGCGAGGTAAGCCACCCAGAGCCAGGCGCTGAGGGGCATGCGCCAGGCGGCGGCGATGGTGGTGGGGCCGTCAATCGCCAGATTGGCCAGCGTTCCCGCCACCAGCGAGATGGTCAGGATTTTCATCGCCCCGGCCCGGTTTAGCATGGGCTTGCTCATGATGGAGTAGGCGGCCTCACACAGGAACGACGCCATGAAAACGACGCTGGCGGTCAGCCCCGCCCATTGGAAGTCGTCGGCCCAGGCGCGGTTCAGCAGCGCCACGCCGATGATGCCCAGGCTGAACCCGAGCCACCGTTGCGGCGCAATCTGTTCGCGGAGGAAAATCGCCGCCGCCACGGCCGTGAGCAGCGGTTCCACCGCCATGAGGATGGAACAGTTGCCCGCCGAGCCGAGGAGGTTGCCGCCCACTTGGAGCCGATGGCCCAGCGTGAAGACAGTCACGCCCATGAGCAGGGACATCCAGAGATCCTTGCCGCGCGGCGTCGCCCCGGGCAGCCAGGGCCACAGAACCAGCAGGCTCACGGCCGCCCCGCCGAAACGCATGGTGGCAATGCCTCCATAATCAAGATGCGGCTTGAGCGCCTGGATCGCCGAGAGCGAGACCGCCCAGAAGACGTTGAACAGCAGGAGCAGGGCTAGGTGGACCGGTTTCACGAGCGGCGCGGAGTCTTCCGAGCAGGGCAGGGGAGGTCGAGGGGAAAAGCAGGCAAGGATTCAGGGTTCAGCAGCCGGTGATCAGTTGGTCATCAGCGAGCCGCCGGCCAACTGAATACTGAACCTTGGTTTCTGAATACTGCGCCCTTCGCCACTCGCGCCTTGCCGCTCCGCATTGCCTTCCCTACAACAAGCCGCGTGATTGACATCAAATGGATTCGGGAGCAGCCGGAATTGGTGAAACAGCGGCTCGCCGCCCGCAACGGCGGGGACGACGCGAAGATTGACGAGGTGCTCAAGCTCGACGAGCAGCGGCGGGCGGCGCTCAAGCAGGTCGAGGATTTGAAGGCCCTGCGCAATAAGGTCTCCAAGGAGATCGGGGCCTTGATGGGCCAGAAGAAGCTGGCCGAGGCGGAGGCCAAGAAGGCCGAGACGCGCACGCTCGGCGACCAGATTGCCGCGCTCGACAAGTCCGCCGTGGACGCCGAGACCGCGCGCGACGCCATCCTCATCCGCCTGCCGAACCCGCCGCACGCGAGCGTGCCGCTGGGCAAATCCAGTGCCGACAATCCCGATGTGAAACATTGGGGTGCCAAGCCCGAGTTAGCCTTCAAGCCCAAGTCACACGTCGAGCTGTGCGAGTCGCTCAAGCTCGTGGACTTCGCGCGGGGGGCGAAGCTTTCCGGCAGCGGCTTTCTGCTCTACACGAACTGGGGCGCGCGGCTGGAACGGGCGTTGATCCAGTTCCTGCTGGATCTGCACACGACCCAGCACGGCTACACCGAGGTCGCGCCGCCGCACATCGTCAGCCGCGACTGCATGGTGGGCGTGGGGCAGTTCCCGAAGTTTGAGGACCAGGCTTACGCCGTGCGCGAGGGCTTGGATGAAAGCACGTTGGGCAAACTCTACTTGCTCCCGACGGCCGAGGCACCGGTCGCGAACATCCATCGCGAGGAGATTCTCCCGGCCAGCCAGCTTCCGATTTACTACTGCGCCTACAGCCCATGCTTCCGCGCGGAAGCGGGCGCGGCTGGCGTGGGCACACGCGGGATGATTCGCGTGCATCAGTTCGACAAGGTCGAGCTGGTGAAGGTCGTGAAACCCGAGCACGGCTATGACGAGTTGGAGAAGATGCTCGCGAACGCGGAGAAGGTGCTGCAAGTCCTCGGTCTGCACTACCGCATCGTGCTGCTCTGCACCGGCGACATGGGCTTTGCCAGCGCGAAGACCTACGACATCGAAGTCTGGGCGCCGGGGCAGGGGGCGTATCTCGAAGTGTCGAGCTGCTCGAACACGGACGAATACCAAGCCCGCCGCATGAACCTGCGCTTCAAGGACGAAAAGGGGGACAACAAGTTCCCCCACCTGCTCAACGGCTCCGGCACCGCGCTGGCCCGGCTCTTCGTGGCGCTCATCGAGACGTATCAGCAGGCGGATGGGAGCGTGCTCATCCCGGAGCCGCTGCGGCCGTATCTGCGTGGCGCGGAAAAAATCACGGCTTAAGCCTTGACCACGAATGGACACGAATAGACATGAATCGGGAGGTCCTTCAGGGCCACTTTGCATTCGTGTTCATTCGTGTCCATTCGTGGTTTCCTCAGAATGAAAATCCTCCTGGCCAGCAGCGAAGTCCACCCGTTCTCCAAGACGGGCGGGCTCGCGGACATGGTCGGTGCGCTGGGCAAGGCGCTGGCTACTGCCGGGCATGAGGTGGTCATCGTCACGCCTCTCTATCGCGGCATCCGCGAGCGCTTCACCAATATCCAGCCGACGGAGTATCGCGTGGACGTGCCCTTGGGCGCGACGCGTGTGCAGGCGGGTGTCATGGAGCTGAAGCTCGGACCACGGCTCACGGTGCTCTTCGTGGATCAGCGCGAGTTCTTCCACCGGCTCGCGCTCTACGGGGAGAACAAC
>CAIPBN010000365.1 GCA_903863315.1 uncultured Verrucomicrobiota bacterium
CCCATCCTTGCGGTGGATGTGCCGTCCGGTCTGAACGCGGACACCGGCGAACCGCTGGCCGCTGCGGTGCGGGCGGCGGTGACGCTGACGTTCGGCGCGGTAAAGCAAGGACTGCTGCGCACTGGTGCCGCTCCGTTTACCGGACGGCTGGAGGTGGCGGTGGACATTGGGCTGGTGCCATGCCCGTTCACAAACGGGATGAGCTGGACGTTGCCGGAGGACTTCGTCGGTTTCCCACCGCCGCGCCCAGTGGAGGGGCACAAGGGGACGTTTGGGCACCTTGCAATTTTTGCCGGAAGCGTGGGGTATCACGGTGCGGCAGTGCTGGCGGCGCGCGGCGCGCTGCGGGCGATGCCGGGGCTCGTGAGCGTGTTCACGACCGAGCGGGCCTATCCGGCCGTGGCGGCCCAGGTTGCGCAGCCAATGGTGCGTCCATGGGCGGAACGCACACAGTTGCCGGAATCCTGCTCGGCGGTCTTGTTTGGCCCGGGCCTTGCCGGTCCGGATGTGCCGGAACGGCTGCGGAGCGAGATGGTTGCCCTCTGGAGCGAGTCACCGCTGCCGGTGGTTGCGGATGCCAGTGCGCTGGCATGGTTGCCGACGGGGCGGACGCCACCCGGCGTGGTGCGCGTGGTCACACCGCATCCGGGCGAGGCGGCGAGGATGCTGGGCACGACAACTGTCGAGGTGCTGGCTGATCGGGGCCGGGCAGTGCGCGAAATTTCCCGCTCGCGGGGTGGTGGCTGGGTGGTGCTTAAAGGACGGCACACACTCGTGGGTCGCGTGGAGGGCGACCTGTTTCTCAATTCCTCTGGCAATCCGCAGCTTGGCCAGGGCGGCAGTGGAGATGTGCTGGCGGGGTATCTCGCGGGTGAACTGGCACAGCCGTTGTTACGCGCCGACATCGGCTTGCTCATCCGGCACGCAGTGTGGGAACACGGACATGCGGCGGATGTGCTCTCCGCCCGGAAGGCGGCTTGGGAGATGGCAGATCTAGTTGGCTTATTGGGAAGCTCCCCTGCGGCGGCCTCATCCGTCTGAAATGCCAGCCGGGGTAGCGTTGATCCGGAAACGAGCTTTCGAGCGGGTAAAATGTTCCGGGGAGTCAAGTTACACCTTGAAATGACTTGACCCCCTCTTTCACGCCCATCTACGCTCCAACCCCGTCAGGCACAGTGCATGTTGTCCCAACTTAAAAGCCTCTTCTCCAACGATATCGGCATAGATCTCGGGACCGCGAATTCCTTGGTTTACGTGCGCGATCAAGGAATCGTCCTCCGGGAACCCTCCGTGGTGGCCATTCAAGCTGGAACAACCAACGTTCTGGCTGTTGGCGAGGAAGCCAAGCGCATGCTCGGCCGCACCCCGGGCAATATCGTCGCCATCCGCCCCATGAAGGACGGTGTCATCGCCGACTTCGAGATCACCGAGGCGATGCTGCGGCATTTCATTCAAAAGGTGCATCATCGCAAGCTGATTGCTCCCCGGGTGGTCGTGGCGGTGCCTTCCGGCATCACCGAGGTGGAGCGGCGCGCCGTGAAGGACTCGGCGACGCATGCCGGAGCCCGCGAGGTCTATCTGATCGAACAACCCATGGCGTCCGCCATCGGGGTGGGCCTGCCGGTGCATGAGCCGGCCGGCAACATGATCGTGGACATTGGTGGCGGCACCTGCGAGATCGCGATCATCTCGCTGGCGGGAATCGTCTTCAGCCGCAGCCTGCGGGTGGGCGGGGACGAGTTTGACGAGACGATCGTGCTGCACATGAAGCGCACCTACAATTTGATGATTGGCGAACGGACCGCGGAGGAAATCAAAATCCGCATTGGTTCAGCCTTTCCGCTGGAGCAGGAACTCACAATGGAGGTCAAGGGCCGCGACTTGAGCGCGGGTTTGCCCAAGACCATCACCATTCGCTCAGAAGAGATTCGCGAAGCCTTGAAGGAACCGCTTTCGAGCATCTTGGAGTCTGTCCGCATCACCCTCGAACGTTGCCCCCCAGAATTGTCCGCGGACTTGATTGACCGCGGGATTGTGATGGCGGGCGGCGGCGCGTTGTTGCGGAACATAGACCGGCTAGTCGCGCAGGAGACGGGCTTGCCCGTGCATATTGCCGACGACCCGCTGACCGCCGTTGCCGAAGGCACCGGGCGTGTCCTCCAAGAGCTACAGTTCCTCAAGCGCGTAGCGACCTCCAGCCAGGGTTGATCCGTTCGCCCGCATCACGTGCGGGCCATGCTGCGCAAGCCGCAATACATCGCGCTGCTCATTGTAGCGCTGGCGGGGCTGATACTTCTCAGCCTCCCGGAAGCCGCTGCCAGCCGGGTCAAGCTGGCCGTTACCACCCTCTTCCTCCCCTTGTTTGGCGCGACGGAAACCACCCAGGCCGCTGCCCGCCGGGCCGGCAACACGATAGTTCCCCGTTCCGATCTCATCCGTGAGCTGGAGCAGCTCCGTGCCGAGAAGCAGAAGCTCGAATTCAACTTGGCTCAGGCGCAGGAGGCGGCGCGGGAGAACGACCGGCTCCGCCGGCTGGCCGGCCTGCCGTCCCGTCCAGGTTGGAAGCTCAAGCCGGCCCGCGTCATCGCCCGCGATCCGGCCAACTGGTGGCGCACGGTGTTCATCGACTTGGGCAGCAAGGACGGTGTGCGCGTGGACCTGCCAGTGGTGACCCCGGAGGGCTTGGCCGGTCGTGTTTCCGCCGTGGGCACCACCCGTTCCCAAGTCGTCCTGCTCGGGGACCAGACCTGTCGGGTTGCGGGCATGGTGCGGGAGACTGCGGAGAACGGCATCGTGATTCCCTACGCGCCGGACCCTTCGATAGTGACGCTCACCTACCTTTCCCGGGGAAGCGCGGTGAAGCCCGGGCAGACCATCACCACGAGCGGGTTGGAACTAAAGCCCGGCAACCACGTGCTAACCAGCGGGCTCGGCGGAGTTTTTCCGGCCGGCATCCGCATCGGCGAAATCGTGGATGTGCGCAGCGATGGCTTCGGGCTTTATCAGTCCGCCCGGGTGCGTCTGGCGGTGAACCTCAACGCCCTCGATCACGTGTGGGTGGTGGCACAATGAACCGCCTCGAAACCATCTTCATCCTGTGCGCGGCGTGGCTCGCGGTGGCCTTCGAGATTTCCTTCCCCGCCTTCCGCCAGTTGCTTGGATTTCAGATCAGCCTGCTGCCGCCGCTGATGGTTTATGTGGCGCTTTCCAATTCCCTGCCGGGGATTGTGCTGCTTTCCCTGATCGGAGGAGTGGCGAGCGACGCCTTTTCCGCCAACCCCATCGGCATCAGCACCCTGGCGCTGGCCGGCACCGGAATGCTCCTGCACCACAATCGGGATCTTGTGCTGCGAGACCAGGCCTATGCCCAGGTGGCCATGGGCCTGCTGGCCACCGCCTTGACGCCCGCCTTGGTGGTGCTGGCGCTGATGAACACGCAGCACCCGGTGCTGCTGACCTGGCGATTGTTCGGCCAGTGGCTGGGAGCGGCCCTGGCCGGCGGCATTTGCACGCCGTTTATTTTCCGTTTCTTTGCATTGCTGAACCGGTGGTTCAGCTACCAGGCCCTGCCGGAGTCGCACTTCCGCGACACCCGACAAATCAAACGCACCCGGATTTGAGGCAGCCGATGAACACCGATGAACATAATTTGAAGCCGCGACAGATGGCGTTTCAACTGAAGCCATCACGGTTCAGCGCTGGCTTGACGGGTGTCTGACTCATGCTCGTTTTCGACCAACTCAGAAAGCAGGACACGCAGCTCCGCCTCGTGGCGGTGGCGCTCGCGGGTGGGTTCTGCATTCTGCTGGCGGGTCTGTGGTATGTGCAGATTTTCTCCTCGAAGCGCTTTTCCGAGAGCCTTGAGGATCAGGCCGTCCGCACCGTGCGCATCCCGGCGGTGCGCGGCAAGATCCTGGATCGAAACCGCCAGCCGCTCGCCGAGAACCGTCCGACCTACAACGTGGAACTGTATCTCGCCGAGCTGGGCCGGCACTTCCAGGCCGAGTATCAAAGGATCCGTCCGGCGAACGCCCGGCTTACGCGGGTGGAGCGCGAGCGGTTGGAGTGGACCGCCCGCTATCAGGTGGTGAGCAACATTACCGCGCAAGTCGGCGAGTGGTTGCAGCAACCGCGCGTGATCGACCAGCGCCTGTTCCAACGTCACTACAACGAAGTGCGCGCCCTGCCGATCTCGATTCTGCAGAACCTGAACGCGACGCAGGTGGCTCGTTTTGCCGAGCGTCCCGGCGTGTTTCCCGGGCTGGAATTGGAAATTCAACCGCTCCGGGTTTATCCGCAGACCTCACTGGCCGCGCATGTTCTGGGCGCGTTGCGCCGCGACGACAGTTCCCAGGAGGAGGAGGACGCCTTTTATCACTACCGTCTGCCGGACTGGAAGGGCATCACCGGCATCGAAGGCATCTACGATGTGCAGCTCCGGGGCGCAGCCGGCACCAAGTCGATGACCGTCAACCGCCTTGGCTACCGGCAGCAGGAGACCGTGCTGCGCGCGCCGGAGCCGGGCGACAACCTCATTCTCACGCTGGATCTCAAGCTCCAGCAGGCCGTGGAGCGTGCGCTCCACACCCCGATGTTTGGTGCCCAGACGCGCGGGGCTGCGGTTGTTTTGGACGTGCAGACCGGCGACGTGCTGGCCATGGCCTCGGCCCCGAGCTTTGAACCCGAGCGCTTCATGGGCCGGATCAAGGACGAGGACTGGGCCGCTCTTAATGACCCCGTGCAACGCCCCTTGCTCAACCGCGCCACCCAGGAAAACTACCATCCTGGCTCCATCCTCAAGATGCTCACGGGCCTGGCCGCGCTGGAGATGGAGGCGATTGATCCCCGAGCCGTTTTCAATGTGGAGGCTGATCCCACCCGACCTGGTCGTGGTTGCATCCATGTGGGCAGCCGCAAGATCGAGGACACCGCCCCGCCCGGGCCCTACAATTTCAAGAAGGCGCTGGTCCACTCCTCGAACGCTTATTTCATCCACCACGGACTCAAACCTGGCGTGTTGCAGAAGATGATCATGCTGGGCGAGAAGTTTCACCTCGGCGAGCGCACGGGCATTCTGCCCCGGCAGGAAACCGCCGGTGAATTCCCCGGCCAGGATGATCTTGTGCGCCACTGGCAGTCGGGCGACACCGCCAATCTCTGCATCGGCCAGGGCAAGGTTTCGACGAGCCCGCTCCAGATGGCCGTGATGACGGCCGCGATTGCGAACGGGGGCAGGGTTTTCTGGCCGCGCCTGCTGATGCGGCTGGAGCCGGCGGACCCGCAATCCACGGAGCGCGCGGCGGAGCAGCCGCCGCGGCTGCGGGATGATTTGGGTGTGAAATCCGAAAACCTGCGCCTG
This sequence comes from uncultured Verrucomicrobiota bacterium, assembly GCA_903863315.1. Taxonomy (GTDB): domain Bacteria; phylum Verrucomicrobiota; class Verrucomicrobiia; order Limisphaerales; family SXTU01; genus SXTU01. The sequence goes on from CAIPBN010000365.1 coordinate 5,360, forward strand.
GTGCGTGAGGCCATGCTGGCGGACGTGGAAGAGCAGGGCGGCACGGGGCGCGAGGCGGCGGTTCCGGGTTTGAAAATCGGCGGCAAGACCGGCACCGCCGAGGTGGAGCGGGCCGGCAAGATGGTGGACAAGACCACCTGGTTCGCGTCGTTCGCCCCCGTGGATCAGCCCAAGTGGGCCGTGGTGGTGATGGTGGAAAGCGGAGCCTCGGGCGGCAAGACCTGCGCGCCCGTGGCTAGGAAGATTTATGAGGCGCTGGTGAAACGTGAACGCGAGCCGGGCCCCAAAGGGGCCGCCCTCGCTTTGAACAATTGATGAAACCAACTGCCCAAAGCTGAATGCTCGCCCGCCCCAACATCGACGAAAAGCCCGCCCGGATTGACTGGGTGCTCGTCTGCGCCCTGCTGGGCCTGATGGTGCTGGGCGCGATGTTCATCCATTCGGCGCGCTATGCCACAGAATCGGGCGCGGGCGTCCCGTGGTTCAAGCAGTATCATTTCAAGCAGATCATCTATTACGCGATGGGGCTGGGGGCGATGGCCGCGATGTGCGTCATTCCCTACCAGACGCTGGTCCGTTGGTCCTACGTGGCTTATTGGGGCAGCATCCTGCTGCTGGTGCTGGTGCTCATCCCGCACATCGGGGCCATGCGGTTCGGTGCCCGGCGCTGGATTGATCTGGGCGTGTTCCAGCTCCAGCCCTCGGAGATTGCCAAGATCGCGTTCATCCTCGCCTTGGGTAACTTCCTGGCCCGGCCACTCGACGAGTTGAAACTTCCAGTCATCTTCTGGCGGGCGCTGGGCATGCTGGGCCTGCCCTTTGCGTTCATCTTCGTGGAGCCTGACTTGGGCTCGGCCTTGGTGCTGATTCCGACCGGCTTTGTGATGATGTTCGTTGCCGGCATCCCGGCCAACTACCTGCGCCGCTTTCTCGGCGGCGCGGCGCTCATCGTCGTTTTGATTTTGGTGGATGTGCTGTTCGCACCTCCGAACTGGCGGTTCAAGCTGGAGGATTACCAGCGCCGCCGGTTGCTGGTGTATTTCGGCATGGACGCCAAACATTTCGCTCCGCCCGACGCCACGGCGGCGGAGCTTCAGAAGGCCCGTATCCAGGAGCGCAACGACTCTTACAATGTCGAACAGGCGCTCATCTCGGTCGGCTCCGGTGGGCTGACGGGGAAGGGCTGGCGGCAGGGCACCCAGAACGTATTGGGCTACCTGCCGCGCGCCGTGGCACACAACGACTTCATCTTCTCCGTGCTTGCCGAGGAGAGTGGATTCGTCGGGAGCGTAGTTGTGCTCTCGCTCTATGCGGTGGTTCTGTTCGCCGGAATCAGAATCGCCGGCCAGGCGCGCGACCGCCTGGGCAAGATGATGGCGGCGGGAGTGGTCACGCTCCTGTTCAGCCACATGTTCATCAATATCGGCATGAACATTCGTTTGATGCCCGTGACAGGTGTGCCACTGCCGCTGCTCTCTTACGGCGGGACTTCAGTGATCTGCACCCTGGTCGCCGCGGGCCTCCTGCAAAACATCTACCTGCACCGCAGGTCCTACTAACCATGAGTGATCGTTTCTCCAACCGCCGCCGCACGCACCGCTTCCGGCCGCCCGGTGGTTTGAACCCCAACGCCAAGCCGGATCGCGCCGCCCTGCAAGCCCGCGCTGCCGCCAAGGGCAACGCCCCGGAGAAGCTCAGTGGCGAGGAGTCCGTCTTCTCGGGCTCCCGTCATGAGCATGAAATCCGCCGCGCGGAAAACCTTGCCGCCGGCCTGCCCGCCGAGGGCGAAGCCGCACCCGCGAACAAACCCGCCGGGCGACATGATTATCGCGAGCCGAACCTCGACACCCCCGAGGAGGTGGACGCCGAGGAGGGCGAGTTCGAGCCCGTCGAGGTCAAGGAGCAGCCCAAGGGCATCCTGGCCACCATCAAGCATGCCGCCCAGAAGGTCGTCACCAAGGTCCGGAAGCTCATCAAGCCGGAGAAGAAGCTGCACAAGGAAGTCATCATCAACGCCGAGTCGTTGGAGACGCGCGTTGCCGTGAGCGAGGACGGCCGGCTGGAGGAGTTCACCATTGAGCGCACCACCGAGGAGCGTCTGGTGGGCAGCATCTACAAGGGCAAGATCCGCAACTTGGAAGACGGTCTCAAAGCCGCCTTCGTGGACATTGGCTTCGAGAAGAACGCCTTCCTCCACTACTGGGACATCGTGCCCAGCAATCTCGACAGCGGCGTCGAGGTCGTCGAGCGTGAGAAGAAGTCGCCGCCCAAGGAGCGACCCAAGGTCACGCAGAAGGACATTCCCAAGCTCTATCCCAAGGGCACGGACATCATCATCCAGGTGACCAAGGGCCCCATCGGCACCAAGGGCCCGCGCGTCACCACCCACCTTGCGCTGCCCGGCCGCTACCTCGTCCTGCTGCCCAACTCCGACCAGTCCGGCATCTCGCGCAAGATTGAGGAACAAGAGGAGCGCCAGCGCCTCAAGAAGATCCTGCGTGAACTCGACATTCCCGAGGGCATGGGCGTCATCATCCGCACCGCCGGCGAGGGCCAGCTCAAGCGCTACTTCATCCGCGACCTCGCCTTCCTGCTGGAGGAGTGGAAGGCTGTGCAGGAACGCATCGAGAAGCAGGCTTCAGCCACTTGCGTCTTCCAAGAGCCCGACCTCATTGAGCGCACCGTCCGCGACTTCCTCACGGAGGACGTGGAGCGCATCGTCATCGACGACAGTAAGCAGTTCGACCGCATTCAGGGCATGATTGGCAAGGTCTCCAAGCGCTCCATCGCCAAGGTGAAGCTCTACAACGAGCCGCAGCCCGTCTTCGACCGGTTCGGCATCTCTCGCCAGTTGGAGGCTGCCTTTTCCCGGCAGGTGCATCTCAAGAGCGGGGCCTACCTCGTCGTGGACGAGACCGAGGCGCTTGTGGCCATTGACGTCAACACCGGCAGCCACAAGAGCGCCGAGAAGGACAAGGAGCAGACCATCACCAAGGTCAACCTCGAGGCCGCGGAGGAAATCTGCCGTCTCCTGCGCCTCCGCAACCTGGGCGGTCTCATCGTGCTCGACTTCATCGACATGCGCCACCGCCGTGACCAGCAGAGCGTCTATCAGCGCATGAAGGACGGCCTCAAGCGCGACAAGGCCAAGACCCACATCCTGCCCATCTCCCAGCTCGGTCTGCTGGAGATGACCCGCCAGCGCCACACCGAGAGCGTGCGCTCCACGGTTTATCAGGACTGCCCTTACTGCAAAGGCCGCGCCAAGGTGAAGAGCGCCCTGACCATGAGCGTGGAAATCCAGCGCAAGCTCCAGGAGATCCTCAAGAAGCGCCCGCGTGACGAGAGCGACTTCCAGCTCCGCATCATCTCGCACCCGGCCGTGCTGGAGCGGCTGCGCAAGGAGGACGAGCAAATCCTCATCGAGATGGAGAAGAAATTCTTCGGCAAGCTCACCTTCCGGGGGGATCCCGCGTTCCACGCCGAGCAATACAAGGTGCTCAACGCCGTCACCAACGAGGAACTCGCCACCGCCGGCGGCTGAGCTCCGGTGCGTTCGTGTTCATGGAACGGCCCGGTTGCACTCGCAGCCGGGCCGTTCTTCTCTCACGGACGCCGGCCGTTTGACGCCTGGCGCGTTAGCCTTACTCTCGCGGCGATTCACATGTCCCGTCGCCTCATCCAACGGCTTTCCGATGGCAGTGTCCTGGAGTTCGGCCCGGGCAAGTTCGATGACTGGTGTGTCTTCCTGACGCGACCCGGCGAGACTGCCTACGCACCTCCGGATCGGGAATACTTCGGCGAACTGCGGCACCTCGCCAGCTGGCAGGGCAATCACAAGGTATATGACGATTTTGTCCAGGTGTTCGACCGCACCGGCCCGGACCTGAATGAGACTGTGCTCCGACACATCGCCACGCTCGCAGCGGGCTATCGGCGCGATGCCGTCCAAGCCGAGCGGCTGCTGACCATTCTGTATGCCGGAATGATTGCGGAGGAAAACAAAGCGAACGCGAAGCTGGGCAAGCGCATCAAGCGGCTCGGAGTTTACCAAGTCCTGGTCGAAGGCGTGCCACCGGAGGTGGCGGCGGAATTCAGCAAGGGCCGCCCGTGGCAGGAGCTGGACGCGGAGTGCCAGCGGCGCGGGTTTTGAAGTGCGTGAGCTGTAGTGGGGCACCCAGAAAGGCAAAGCTGCCGGTAGGGCGCGGTGTCCTCACCGCGCCGTGAGCCTGTATCGGAAAGG
>CAIPBN010000366.1 GCA_903863315.1 uncultured Verrucomicrobiota bacterium
GCACGGCAATTCACTGCACAAGGAAGTCCTGGCGCAGAGCCAGGCTGAACTGGCGAAGCGGCTGTGAATGGGCGCCGCTCACGCCCGCGCCGTAATCCAGAATCGGGTCAGAACTTCCGGCGGGGAGCCTCCAGTTTAACGGGGGCCGGAGCGCTGCGGGTGGGAAGAGTCGAGGGCTGCATCACCGTGTCCGGCGCGCCATAGTTCAGCGGGTTCGAGGGGTCGAAGCCATCCTTGCCGACGGGTCCGAGATTCATCGGGCCGCGCGTGGCCTGGCCGAGGTTGGATCCCGGTGCGCGCCGTGCCAGATCGTTGCCCATAAAGCCGCCCGGAGCGGAATGGCCGCCGGGAGCATTGCCAGCCAGGGGATTGCCGCCGCCACTGCTGTTTGCGGGCTGCGCCCAGGGGTTGTTGAAGCTGCGTTGGAAGGCTTCGAGGCTGGCGGCATTTTCCCGCTGCCGCTCGCGTTCCCGGGCGTCGTTCACCATGCGGCCATACGCCCCGGCCCGCGTGGCACCCGCGGTAAAAAGACTGGGGCCATCCATGCCGGGAGACGATCCCACCTGCCGGGTGTCGAGGGTGTTGCGGGCATCGCCGGCACGGGTGCCCAGCTCATTGCCCTGCGGTTCCCGGGAGTTGTTCTGCCCGCGCGGATCACGCTCGCGACGGCCCTTGTCAGCAGACGTCTCGTTGCGCGGCTTGCCGCTCTTGTCAGCCGTGGCGTCGGAGTTTTCGAGAAACCGGCTTGCGGCGGACTTGGGACTGTCATCTCGGGAGAGCGGGTCGCGATTTGCCTCATCCTGCCGTTCGGCCTGCCGGAGGATGGTTTCGGGTGATTGCAAGAGCCAGTTGCGTTTCTGATCCTGGGCCTCCAGTTGGCGGCGGGTGAGCCCGGTGGTGGGGGTCATCGCCTGCGACGGCGGCATGAAGGTGTTCAGGGGCAGCTCGGGCTGGAGTTTGGCCTTGCCGTTGAAGCCGGCCTCGGTGGGCAGCAGCGGCTCACGCCGGTCAAACTCCTGCACCACGGCTGGGCCGGTGCGCCCGGAGAACCGGATTGGCTCGGCGGTCATCCGGACCGGCCACAGACTGGCCACCGCCACGGCCAGCACTCCCGCCTGGCGGAGGCGACGAAGGTTTGGGCGGGTCAGGTGCATGACTCTTCATAGTTCAACGCCGAGGCGGGGTCAAAGTGGAATCTGCGGCCTTGGCTCGGGTCTTTGCCCGATTCGCAGCTAGGTCGGACCGACAATGAACTTGTGTCCAAAGGTTGTTGGACTAGGCTCGCGGCACAGAAATCCCGCCGCGTGCCGGCGTGGCTCAGAATCGTGGTGCCAACGCATTCAACGCCTTCAACTGCGCGGCTCTTGCCCCCGGGCCGGCGGCGGCTGGATGGAGCCGGGCAGCGAGGTCGCCAGCGGTTTGCCACATGAAGACCATCACCATCATCCAGCGGCTGCGCTCCGGCTTTCTGCTGCTGTATGTGGCGGCCATCCTGGGCGCCGTGGTGGTGGCGTGGCACGGCTGGCGGCTGGCAGTGGCCGAGCTCGCCGCCGAAACGCTGCGCCGGCAGGTGGGCGTGACGGTGGAGCGCATCCGCCATGCCACGCTGCAAATGGGGGACGCGCTTCGCGGGGTGATGCTGGATCCCCGCAGCGAAGTGGACCGCCGCCGGAAGCATGAGGCGGACGGCGATCTGAACCGGGCCATCGGGGAGCTGCGCCCGCTGCTACGCGCCCAGCCGGATCTCCTGCGTGCGCTGGAGGCGGTGGGCGACTATGACACCGGCACGCTCAACCCCATTGAGGATCGGTTGATGCAACTGGCCAGCGAAGATCCTGCCAAGGCCCGCGTGGATTACGCCGAAATTTACCTGCCCGCGCGCCGCGTCCAAGACCAGGCCTTGAACGAGCTCATCAGCCGCGCGGAACGCCTCGCCATCACCACCAATCTGGAATGGCGACGCTTGACGTTCAGCGGCGCGGTCGTGGTGTCCTTGCTGGGCGTGCTGGGGTTGTTCCTCGCCCGCCGGATTGAAACGGCGCTGGCCACCTCCTTGCAACTCCTCTGGCAGGGGGTGGACCGCATCCGAAGCGGCACACTCAACCTCCCGGTGCAGCTCCCGGAACGAAATGAATTCGCGGTGCTCGGCGACAGCCTGAACCGGCTGGGCGCCGAACTTGCCGAACTCGCCGAACAGTTGCGGGCGACGGGCGGGGCGGTGCTAAACGAGAACCAAAGCCTCTCCGCCGCCTTGGGAGCCGGCCAGCATAACGTCACCGAGATGGAGACGCTCGCCAGCGGCCTGGGCGTCTCCGCCCGCCGCGTGCTCAACACCTCCGCCGAAATGGCCCGCACCATCCATTCCGTGTCCGTCATCGCCGACCAGACCGCGATGCTCACCGACTCCAGCCGGCTGGGCCTGTCGCGCATGGGCGAGACCATGGAGTCCATCCACCACGCCGCCGACCGCATCAACGCCAAGCTGGCCGTGCTGAACGAGAAGGCCGGGAACATCAACCAGGTGATCATCACCATGGCCAAGGTGGCCGATCAAACCAACCTGCTCTCCCTCAACGCCGCGATCGAGGCGGAGAAGGCCGGCGAATACGGCCGGGGCTTCGCCGTGGTGGCCACCGAGATTCAACGGCTGGCCGACCAGACTGCGGTGGCCGCCGAGGACATCGAGCAGATGGTCAAGGAGATGCAGAGCGCCGTCACCGCCGGGGTGATGGGCATGGACAAGTTCGCCGACGAAGTCCGCCGGGGTGTCGGAGATGTCCACAAGGTCAGCGGCCAGCTCGACCGCGTGCTCCAGCAGGTGCAGGGCATCTCGCCCCAGATCGAGGCCGTGAACCAAACCATGAACGCGCAAACCGAGGGCGCCCGCCAGATCTACGACACAGTCGCCAAGTTCGGCGGCTGTTCCCGGGCCGCCACCGACTCCCAGCAGCAGGCCTATGCGCGGGTGGACGGCTTCGAAGCCGCCGCCCGCCGGATGCAGGAACACCTTGCGCGTTTCAAGCCCAACCACTGATCTTCCCCGCCGCCCATGAAATGGCTCTACAACCTCAAGGTCTGGCAGAAGCTCATTCTGCTTGGCTTCCTTTTCTCGATCCCGTTCGGCGCGGTCGTGGCCTACGACCTCATCTTCGACAAAGCACCGCGCGACCTGGGCAACGCCCGCAAAGAGATTGCCGCCGTGGGTGTGCAGACGCGCCTGCTCAAGCTCCTGTATGAGCTTCAGCTCTACCGCGACCTCGGCCATGCCGTAGCCAACACCAACGAGACGCTGCGCGCGGCGTTTGAGCAGCAGATCGCCGTCATCCCGGCAGCGGCGGCTCCAGCGGGGGAGGCCATCCGCACCGCGGCTGACAAGTTCGATCTCTCATTGGAATGGAACACGTTGAACGCCCAACTGGAGGAGGTGCTCAAGCGGAAGGCCTACGAACGCCCGGCGTTGGCCTACGAGAGCCGCACTCGGCTTGTTTCCGAATGCAAGGCCTTGATCGAACTCGCGGGCGACCGCTCCCAGCTCAGCTATGAAGCCATTGGCGAGCGCTTCCACCTCATGGATGCCTTGCAGTATCGCGGGCCGGATTTGCTCGACGCCCTGTCCAACGCCCGGGGCATCTGCAACGGCCTGGCTGCGCGCCAGAATGTGGCCGACACCGCCAGCCAGAAAGCCGAGTTCGCTGAATTGGAGCGGAACCTCAATCGCATTGAGGCTGCGATGACCAGCTCAGAGGGCACGCTGTTCACCTCCGTCGCGCGCGTGATGCGGGACCGCCCGGAGATGAAGGAACGTTTTAGCATCGAGTTTCAACTCGCCCGCGCCGCCGTGGATGAGGCCGCCCAGCTCATCCGCCGCAGCTTGACGGAAAACCGCGCGGTGGTGCCGCTGCGTGAGTTTCACGACACCCTCACCCGGGGCACCACGGCCATCCTCCGCCTGGAGGACAAGGTGGCCCTCACCTTGAGCGAGCTGCTCCGCGCGCGTATTGACAACTTCTACACGGATGTGGGCAAGACGCTGGCCATCGTGGCGGTGAGCTTCCTGC
>CAIPBN010000367.1 GCA_903863315.1 uncultured Verrucomicrobiota bacterium
AGATGTCCTCGGTGTTCTCACGGAAGATGGTCATGTCCACCAGATCGGGGCGCTTAACGGGGCTGGGGACGCCGGTGAAATACTGCACCGGGCGCAGGCAGACGTAGAGGTCAAGCATCTGGCGCAGCGCGACATTCAGCGAACGGATGCCGCCGCCGACGGGCGTGGTGAGCGGGCCTTTGATGCCGACGAGGAATTCCTTGAACGCCTCGACGGTGTCGTCGGGCAGCCAGTTGTTGAACTGCTTGAAAGCGGTCTCACCCGCGAAGACTTCCATCCACGCGATCTTGCGCTGGCCGCCGTAAGCCTTTTCGACCGCGGCATCCATCACGCGCACCGACGCGGCCCAGATGTCCGGCCCGGTGCCGTCGCCGCGAATGAAAGGGATGATGGGGTTGCTTGGGACGTTGAGCTTGCCGTCGGCGATGGTGATCTTGCCGCCGGCGGGGACGGTGCAGGTGGTGTAGGGCATGAGGAGTTGAGGGTTGAGAGTATTTCTGTTTTGTCACGCGGCCGGCCGCGCAAAGAGGAAGTGTTTGTAACGGACGGGGAAAAGCGCGGCAAGCGGTTTGGTGCCCCAACCAAGGGTTCGTGTTGGAAGATTGGGCAAGAAGTGAAGTGTGCCGGACCAAATCGGGCTTTGTTTTCCGGCGGCGAGGGTTATCGTTTCGCGCAACGAAGCAACGGCCATGATTCACGACACCATTTCCAAAATTGAAAACCGGCTCGCCCAGTCCACCGTGAGGGACGAATCCAAGGCGGAGCTGGTGGAGCTGCTGGGCACGTTGAAGGCCGAGGTGGCCGAGCTCTCCAAGACCAACACCGAGGCGGCGCAGAGCATCGCGGGATTCACCCAGGTTTCGGCCCACGAAGCCACGCGCGAGGAGCCCAACCCGGCCCTGCTCGAACACTCGCTCGGCGGCCTGTCCGCCTCCGTGGAGGGGTTTGAAAAGTCACACCCACGTTTGGTGGACATCGTCAACCGGCTCTGCACCACGCTGTCTAACCTGGGAATTTGATTCCAAACGAGGCGGGTTGCAGAGCCTCCAAGCGTCCGGGCCGAACGCAAATCTTCAGCGTGGTTACTCCCCGATGATTTTCACCAGCACCCGCTTTCGCCGGTTGCCATCAAATTCGCCGTAGAAAATCTGCTCCCATGGGCCGAAGTCCAGCTTCCCCCTTGTGATGGCGACGACCACTTCCCGGCCCATGATCTGCCGCTTCAAGTGCGCGTCCGCGTTGTCTTCGCCGGTGCGATTGTGGTGATACTGCGTCGTGGGCGAGTGCGGAGCCAGCTTCTCCAGCCACACCTCGTAGTCATGGTGCAGGCCGGACTCCTCGTCGTTGATGAAGACGCTGGCCGTGATGTGCATGGCATTCACGAGGCAGAGGCCTTCTTGAATGCCACTCTGACGCACCAGCGCCTCGACCGTCTCCGTGATGTTCACGAAGCCGCGCCGGCCCGGAACTTCAAACCAAAGCTGCTCGGTGAGTGATTTCATCTGCTACGCTGTAACAGTTCGCGGTGGCTGCGGTAAACAATTTGAGGAGTGGATATCCTGACTGCTTCCGCCCGGGTCGCGCTGGTTCCCAGTGCAAACAGCACAGGCGGGAGTGGCACACGATTTCACACTCCCGCCTGTGGCTCGTCCACGCGGACAAGCAAAACTCACTTCTCGATTATCCGATAAGTGCGGCGGGAAACCGAACC
>CAIPBN010000368.1 GCA_903863315.1 uncultured Verrucomicrobiota bacterium
CCGTTCGTGGTGACAATCCAAAGATCCAGGCACGCCGGCCAGTCGAGGCGTTGCTCGCTGCGGCTGGTGTTGGTGAGCTTGAGCTTCAGCGGCTGGGGCTCGAAGGGCGCCAGCCGCGCCGGTCCGGCAAGCTGGAGCGAGAGCTGGCGGGCAGCGGTGCGGGCCGGGCGCTCGGCCAGATAGTCGGCCACCGAGAGCAGGCTGAGATCGAGCTCCGGCGTGAGGGTGCGGCCGTTCCAGAGCGCGACGCCACGCGGCATCTGCGGGCGCTGCTTGGGATGCACGCCGAGGTAGTGCGCGCGGACCTTGTAGTCGCCGGTGAACTCGGCCTTCACCCAGTCGGCGAGCAAGGTGCCAAACTCCTGCGTCGCGCCCGGGGCGAGCCGGACCGCGCGGGCGAACTGATGCGCCAGCGACGGGCCGGCCACGGTGGACTCGACGGTGAGTTCGTCGAGCTTGCGGGTCTGTTTGCAGTGATCGCACTTGGGGCTGTAGATGCCCGGTCCGGGACCGAGGTGCGCCAGGGCCACCTTCGCGGGCGGCGGCGGCCCCTGCCGTTTCATCTCCACCTTGCCGTTGTTGCGGCAGCAGCCTTCCCACATGAAGGCGAGCATCTGGGTGGAGGTGTTGGTGAACCGCCAGATCAGGGGCGTGGGATCGCCAATGACATGGGTCTGCGCCGGCGGGATGGCGATGGTGACGCGGATGGGCTCATTGGTGGAGGCCGGGGCCGCACCAGGGCGAATCAACGGGGGCACGGCTGGCTGGGCCGCTGCCAAGGCACATCCTGCCAGCCACACGGCGAGCAGGAGCGCAGTGTTCACGCCGCAGAAAGCTGGATCGAAAAAGTGCCGTCCGAAGACTCCTGAAGTGCGCGCGCTTCTGCGGCCTGAAGGCCGCGCTCCTGGCCCTCGGTTCAACTTCAACTTCGGGATTCGGATTGAAAGCAGCCCACGCATCTAAGGATTGTTAGCACGGAATGCCATGCCGGGCGAATGGCACGGAAGTTATCACGGCCCGGGCGGCTAACCGCCCAGCAGCATCGTCGGGTTCTCGCGGTCCTGATCCAGCTTGAAGCGCGGGGCGGCCTTGAGGTTGAACGTAAAGCCGATGGTGTAGTCCATCGAGCCGTTGCGCTGGTCGCGGATGCGCAGGGTGAGCGCGCCCACCCAGCTCCGGAAGTCGCGGTAGATGGAGTATTGCTGCTCTTCCAGCCGGCCGTCGCGGGACTCGAAGAAATGCCGGGTGCGCAGCGCGTAGTTCTCGTTCACGCGGTAGTAAAAGCTGGAGGTGAACAGGTTGTTGCCCAGGCCGCCGAGGAAGAGTGGGTCGGTGCGCACGTAGCGGTGGCCAAGAGCGAGGCTCCAATGATCCTCTGGTGTGAACGTGACGCGATGATCGGCGATGCGCCACCGGCCGTTGTCCACGTCAATCCGGTTTTCGGAGGTGAACGTGAGCCAGTCGCGCGGCTTGAAGTCGAGGTCGGAGAAGACATCCGCGAAGGTGCCCTGGCCGGCACGGGGCTTGAGCCGCCAGTCGGTATAGAGCGCCCAGTTGAGCAGCGTGTCGATGCGGTCGTTGCGCTTGGTCTGGAGGAGGTTCCGCACGCTGAAGCGGAAGACGTTCTGGCTGTCCACGGCGTCGATGGCGTTGTAGTCGGGGAACTCGATGGGCAGCAGGCGCAGCGTGGGCACC
>CAIPBN010000369.1 GCA_903863315.1 uncultured Verrucomicrobiota bacterium
ATGCGCGGCTCCGCATTCCCCGACCAATGGGTGCTGCGCGGCAACCACCACGACGCGTGGGTCATCGGCGCGCGCGACCCCATCAGCGCGCTGGTGCCACTGCTTGAGCAAGCCCGCGTCTTCGCAGAGCTGGCCAAGACCGGCTGGAAGCCGAAGCGCACCGTCCTCTTCTGCGTGTGGGACGGCGAGGAGCCGGGCCTGCTTGGCTCCACCGAATGGGCCGAGCATCACGCCGACGAGCTGCGCCGCAAGGCCGTCGCCTACGTGAACACCGATGGCAATTCGCGCGGCCTCTTGAGCGTCGGCGGTTCGCACTCGATGGAGACGCTCGCCGCCGAAGTTGCACAGGTTGTCCCCGACCCGCAGACCGGCGTGAGCGTCTCCGAGCGGCTGCGCTCCGCCCGCCTCGTGCGCGGCACCGCCGACGAGAAGAAGGAGTATCTCACGCGCAAGGCCATGCGCATTGACGCGCTCGGCTCCGGGTCCGACTACTCGGTCTTCCTGCAACACCTCGGCATCGCCTCCTACTACATCGGCTTTCGCGGCGAGGGGCGCGGCGGCGAATACCACACCTGCTTCGACACCTTTGACCACTACGCGAAATACGGCGACCCCGACTTCAGCTACGGCGTGGCGCTCGCCAAGGTCTGCGGGCGCATCACCCTCCGGCTCGCGGACGCGGACATCCTGCCGTTCGACTTCAACGCGCAGGCCGAGACCCTCAACCGCTACATCGCCGACCTCGTGAAGCAGGCCGACACGCAGCGCGAGGCGACCGAGACGCACAACAAGCTGGTCGCCGATGACCGCTTCCGTCTTGCCGCCGACCCGAAGGAGAAGTTCGTCCCGCCCGCGCGCAAAGACCCGGTGCCGCACCTGAACTTCGCCCCACTGCTCAACGCCGGGAAAAACTTGAAGGAGGGAGCCGCCGCCTTTCACAAGGCTTTGGAGCAGTTTCACGCAGCGAATCGTCTGCTCGGCACCGGCGAGACCGAGCAGCTCAACCAGCTCATCTACCAGACCGAGCGCGCGCTCATCCACGAGGCGGGCCTGCCGCGACGCCCGTGGTTCCGGCACCAGATTTACGCGCCCGGCTTCTACACCGGCTACGGCGTGAAAACCATCCCTGGCGTCCGCGAGGGCCTGGAGGAACGCAAGTGGACCGAAACCCAGGAGCAAATCACCCACACCGCCGCCGCGCTCGACCGCCTCGCCAAACAAATCGCGACCGCGACGGCGAAGCTAAAGGAGTGAGCAGGGAGGTCCATAGGTGCGCGATGACTCCGCCGTCCGGTAGGGCGCGGTGTCCTCACCGCGCCGCTCTGTGGCGAACGGATGAAACAGGAGTAATGAGTTGTCGAGCGCGTCCGTCCTGCGCGTTTCAGTTTGGCGTCCGGTCGTCGCGGAGCGGCGGGCTGAGGACAGCCCGCCCTACCTGCCTTGGTAACTCAGTTGCGGCGGCGGACGGTCGTTGGGCCGATAAACCCAAGGCCAGTCCTCGGCACGTTCGCAGCAGCCTTTCCGCACGGGGTTCATCAGGATGTAGTCGCGCTTCTCTGTCTCCTCGTTGCTGCTCCGCAGCCGATGGTCGAAGAAGTCCCGCTGCCACGCGATGCCGTGTTCGCGCGCGAGGAACTTCTTCCAGTTCTCGACCGTGGTCTTCATGCCCGGCTCGTGCGGGAAGGCGAGGATGGCATGGAGATGGTCGGGCATGAGCAGCATGAGCCGGCAGTGCCAGACGAGCTGCTCGTGGTTGAATCGCGCCGCGTTCAGGACGGCATCGCCAACACCGGCCCGCGCGAGATGGTTTCGACCACGCGGTTCGCAGTTGATGCTGATGAAGAAGAAGCTGCCGTCCGCGACCCACTGCGGCACCTGATGCGGCAGGCGTTTGCGAACGGGGAGGCTCATGCGTGAAGCGTAGCCGGACACGCGAAGTCGGCAAGGCTGCGGTGGACGACGGCTGGTAGGGCGCGGTGTCCTCACCGCGCCGCTCTGTGGTGGACGAGTGCAACAGGGGCGGTGCTGTGGTCGAGTGCGCTCGTCTTGCACGTTTCAGTTTGGCGTCCGGTCGCCGCGGAGCGGCGGGCTGAGGACAGCCTGCCCTACCAACGACGGTGGGTAGGGCGCGTCTGTCCCAGCGCGCCGGTTGGGTGTTCGGATGCAATCGTGCGGTGCGGTGAGGACACCGCGCCCTCTATCGCCTGAAACCGGGATTTGGAATCAGGAAGAACAGCACCAGTGACACCAAGTGCATGGTCAAGACGAGCCATATGCCGAGGCGGCTCTTTTCAGGGCGTAGTGCATTTCCGACAATCCAGCCGTAAATCGGATACTGAACGACTGCGAGAAGGACGAATGGTGCAGTAATCGAACCGAGCGCCGCCGTGGAAAGCATGGTTAATGGAAACAGCAGTATGGCCCACAAATAGTTCCCGTGCCCTGCGCCGGTAGAAAGCATTGCCAGAAGAATCGCTACAGGCGTGACCAATAATCCAACAATGAATCCCACTACGTGAGCTTTTGCATTCACGGCAGTCGCCCTCGAATTCTCACTTCCTCACCCACTCGATGCAGTTCACCAGCAGGGTCTTGAACTCCGGCAGGTCGTGCGCACGGGCGTCGTGGCCCAGGGTGAGGCCGGCGATGCGGGCTTTCGGGTGCTTCACCACGAAGACTTGCGGGTA
>CAIPBN010000370.1 GCA_903863315.1 uncultured Verrucomicrobiota bacterium
AACCATAATCCGCGACAGCAAGTTCCAGGTCTTTCGCGCGAAGTGCCTCAACTTGAAAGCCGCCCATTGCACGATTGAGCGCTGCACGTTCAGCAATAGCTTCCAGCCCGCGATTTCCGCCGCGCCCGAATGGTATTTCGAAGAAGGATCGACGATTCGCAACTTCACTGTGCGCGACTGCACGTTCACTTATAACAATCACCCCAACATTGTCATCGGTGCGTCACCACTTTCGGGAGTTCCCGGCACCAAACCCATCGTCAGCGAAGCGCCGGATAACGTTTCGCACGACAGCACGAAGATCCTGATTGAAGGCAACTCGTTTTCCGGCTTCGGCACCACTCCGAGTGTCTTTGGGTGGAACTGGCCCGTCGGCCCGGCAATTACCATCACCTGCGCGGCCCATGTCATGATTCGCGGTAACACGTTTGGCCCGGTCGCTGAGAGTGCGCCCAAAGGCACGCCAAAAATCCTCGTTGAGAAATCCAAAGACGTGCAGATCATGAACAACAAAGGTATTTCCGCCGAGGAAGCGGAAATGTTCATCAAGCAGCACCAAGCCAAATGATTGCGAACACACCGCTCTCCCGCCGCCAGTTCGTCCGCTCCGCAGCGGCTGGATCGCTCCTGTTTCCCGGCATCGTGCAGCGGCTGCTCGCTGACAGCACGGACCCGCTTTCACCGAAGCAACCGCATTTCCCGACCAAGGCGAAGAATGTGATCTTTCTCTTCATGACGGGTGGCGTGTCTCATGTGGACACCTTGGATCCGAAGCCGGAGCTGGTGAAAGGCCATGGCAAGGAGATCAAGGCCGACCATCCCGAGATCAAAGGACGCCCCGGCTATGAGCGCATTTATTTGAAGCGGCCGCAGTGGGAGTTTGCGAAGCACGGGCAATGCGGCACGGAGGTCAGCGGGCTGTTTCCGCACATGGCGACTTGCGTGGATGACACCGCGCTCATCCGCTCGATGCACACCTCGCACTCGAACCACTACAACGCCACGCTTGGCATGCACACGGGCTCGTTCGCCCAGTCGCGGCCCAGCATCGGCTCATGGGCGACTTACGGCCTCGGCACGCTGAACCGCAATCTGCCCGGCTTTGTCGTCATCGCGCCGAGGCAGACCTACGCGGGCACGCAGGTCTTCGCGAGCGACTTCTTGCCCGGCGCGTATCAGGGGACGCTCGTCGTGCCCGGGGCCGAACCCATCGCCAACGTCGCGCCACGTGTGCCCACGAATCGCCAGCAACTCGAACTCGCCGCCTTGCGCCAGGTGAATGAGGAGCACCTTGCCATGCGTGCCGGCGATCCGCTGCTCGCCGCACGCATGCAGACTTTCGAGACGGCCTTCGGCATGCAGATGGCCGTGCCGGATGCGTTTGATCTCAAACAGGAAACCGACGCCACGCTCGCCAGCTACGGCCTTCAGCGCGGCCAGACCAGCGGCTTCGGCTGGCAATGCCTCGCGGCAAGACGACTCATCGAACGGGGTGTGCGCTTCGTCGAACTCATCGACACCGGCTCCTCCGGCAATTGGGACGCGCATGGCGACATGATGACGCATGTGCCGCTCGCGAAGAATGTCGATCAACCCATCGCCGCACTGCTGCGCGATCTGAAACAACGCGGCATGATGGACGACACGCTCGTCGTGTGGACCACGGAGTTTGGCCGCACGCCCTTCAACAACACCGCCGATGCCAAAGGCCGCGAGCATCATCCCTGGGCCTTCAGTTCCTGGCTCGCTGGTGCCGGTGTGAAGCCCGGCATCGTCCACGGCAGCACCGATGAGATCGGCCTCCGCGCCGCTGTGAATCCCGTCCACGTCCACGATTTTCACGCCACCATCCTGCACCTCATGGGCTTCGATCACGAGAAGCTCACCTACCGACATGCCGGCCTCGATTTCCGGCTGACTGGGGTGGAGGGCGCCAACGTCGTCAAAGAAGTGCTCGCATGAATCACACCGCCAAAGTCATTGCGCTGTCCGCGGCCCTTACCCTGTCTTCGCTCGGTGGGCGCGCGGCCACGGCGGATTTTCAAATGGAAATCCGCCCCCTCCTGAACGAGTTCTGTCTTAAGTGCCACTCGACCAAGGACCATAAGGGCGACCTCGACCTCCAACGCTTCTCATCCCTCGACGCAGTGAAGCGCGACGCGAGGGTCTGGCTGCAGGTCGAGGAACAACTCGAACTCGGCGAGATGCCGCCGAAGGACAAGCCCCAGCTCTCCAGCGCGCAAAAGGCGAAGCTCCTCGCCTGGGTGCGGGGCACGCTCCACGAAGTGGCGCTGGCCAATGCGGGAGACCCAGGCCCCGTCGTGCTGCGCCGCCTCTCGAACGCGGAATACACCTACACCATTCGCGACCTCACGGGCGTCGAGGCGCTGAACCCGGCGCGCGAGTTTCCCACGGACGGCGCGGCGGGCGAGGGCTTCTCCAACGCCGGCGCGGCGCTTGTCATGTCGCCCGCGCTGCTCACGAAGTATCTCGACGCCGCGAAGGACCTCGCCGCCCACGCCGTGCTGTTGCCGGACGGCCTCGCCTTCTCACCAAGCACGTCGCAGCGCGACTGGACGGAGGAGCGCCTCGCAGCCATCCGGGCGTTCTACGCGCAGTTCACGGAGAAGGGCGGCGGCTTGGCAGTAAACCTGCAAGGCATAAAGTTCGACACCAAGGACGGTGGCGTGTTGCCGCTGGAGAAGTATCTCACCGCGACGCTCGCCGAACGCGACGCCTTGTCAGCCAAACGCAAGACCTTCGCCGACGTGGCCAAGGAACGCGGCCTCAACGCGAAGTATCTCGGCACGCTTTGGGCGGCGCTGAACGGCTCGGAGCATTCGCTCGTGCTTGATCTCATCCGCGCCCAGTGGCGCACAGCCAAACCCACCGACGCGCCCGCCCTCGCCGCGAGCATCGCCCAATGGCAGCGCGCCTTGTGGCGCTTCACCACCGTCGGTCACATCGGCAAGCGCAACGGCCCGAGCGCGTGGCAAATGCCCGTGCTTCCTATCGCGTCGTCGCAGGAAGTCCGCCTGAAACTCCCCGCGCCCACCAGCGGCAACGAAGTCATCCTCTACCTCCTTGCCTCCGACGCCGGCGATGGCAACGAGCATGACTTCGCCGTCTGGGAAAACCCGCGCCTCGTCGCGCCGGGCCGCCCCGACTTGCACTTGCGCGACGTGCGCGAGGCCGTGCTGGCCTTCCAGACGCAGCGCGAACGCGTCGCAGCCAGCGCGGCGAAGTGCCTCGCGGCGGCGGATGAAGCCAGCGCGCTGCCCGACCGCAGCGGCGTCGCCGCTCTCGCGCAGAAGCACGGTGTCGAGCCCGCGTTGCTCAACGCGTGGCTGGACTACCTCGGCATCGGCGGTGGCCCCGTGCGCGTGACGTCGCATATGACCAAGAAGCTGGAGAGCGCGAACAACTACGACTTCATCAAGGGCTGGACCGGCGCGGAAGCCTTGAGCGTCCTCGCGAATTCCTCCGACAACGCTGTCCGCATCCCCGGCCACATGAAGCCGCACAGCGTCGGCGTGCATCCCTCGCCGAAGCTGCGCGTGTGCATCGGCTGGAACAGCCCCGTCGCCGCGACCGTGCGCGTCGAGGCCACGGTGCAGCCCGTGCATCCCGAGTGCGGCAACGGTGTGACGTGGTCGCTCGAACTCCGGCGCGGCAGCACGCGCCAGCGCCTCGCCTCCGGCATCGCGCAGGGTGCGAGAGAAGTGAAAGTCCCGCCGCAAGAAGGCCTCGCCGTGCAACCGGGGGATTTACTCTCCATCGTCATCGGCCCGCGCGACGGCAACCACTCGTGCGACATGACAGCGGTGGCCCTCGACTTCAAGGCCACCGACGGCAAGCAGTGGAATCTCGCCCGGGACGTTTCGCCGAACATCCTCGCCGGCAACCCGCACGCTGACCTGCTGGGCAATCCCGGCGTCTGGCACTTCTACAGTGAGCCCGATACCGGCGGCGGCGCGGACTCCATCGTCCCGGCTGGCTCGTTGCTGGCGAAGTGGCGCGGCGCGGCCGACGCGGCGGAAAAGGGCAAGCTCGCCGCCGCAGTGCAGAAGCTTCTGGAGAGCGGCCCGACCGGCTTGGCGAAAGACGCGCCGGACACGCTGCTGCACCGCCAGATCACGGCGCTGGGCGGGCCGCTGTTCAAGAGCCAGCTCGCGAACTCAACGAACGCGCCCGCGCCGGAGATTCGCAATTCGCAATTCGCAATTCGCAATTCCCCCGGCCTCGACCCTGCGCTGTTCGGTAAGCACCCCAACGGCTCTGCGCTCCCCGCCGCGAACCTCTGCGTCCGCGCACCATCCGTGCTCGAGGTCCGTCTGCCCGCCGACTTGGTCGAGGGCTGCGAGTTCGTCGCCACGGCCACGCTGCACCGCGAGACCGGCGCGGAGGGCAGCGTGCAAATGCAGGTGCTCACGACCAAGCCCGCGAGCGCCTCGGGCCTCGCCGCCGGCGCGGCGAAGGAGTTGGGCGGCAAGAGCACTTGGTCCGACGGCGAGCGGCCGGTCGGCTCGGACACACCCATCCTCGTGTCCGACGGCAGCGCGGCGCGCAAACGCATCGAGGCCGGGCTCGACCAGTTCCGCCAGCTTTTCCCCGCCGCGCTCTGCTACACGAAGATTGTTCCGGTGGATGAAGTCGTGACGCTCACGCTGTATTACCGCGAGGACGACCAGCTTCGCCGGCTGCTGCTGGACGACGCGCAGACCGCCGAGCTGGAGCGGCTCTGGGCGGAGCTCCACTTCGTCAGTCAAAGCCCGCTCAAGCTCGTGGATGCCTTCGAGCAGCTCTGGCAATACGCCACACAGGACGCTGACCCGAGCGCCTTCACACCGATGCGCGAGCCCATCAAGCAACGCGCCGAGGCGTTCCGCAAAGAACTGATCGCCGCCGAGCCGAAGCACTTGCAAGCAGTCGTGAACTTCGCCGAGCGCGCGTGGCGTCGCCCGCTGAAGAGCGCGGAGCGGGAGGAGTTGAGCACGCTCTACCGCAGGCTCCGCGCGCAGGAACTGCCGCACGAAACGGCCATCCGCATGACGCTGGCCCGGGTGTTCGTCGCGCCGGGTTTTCTCTACAAGTTCGAGCAGCCTGCGCCCGGCAAGGCGCAGTCGCCCGTGAGCGACACCGAGCTGGCCACACGCTTGAGTTACTTCCTCTGGTCCTCCACGCCGGATGCGGAGCTGGCCGCGCTCGCGGCGGCTGGCAAGTTGCGCAATCCCGACGTGCTCGCGGCGCAAACCCGGCGGATGCTGGCAGACGCGCGCGTGCGGCGGCTCGCCGTGGAGTTCGGCGCGCAGTGGTTGCACACGCGCGACCTCGACACGCTCGACGAGAAGAGCGAGCGGCATTTCCCGACGTTCAAGACCGTGCGCGGCGCGTTGAACGAAGAGCCGATTCGCTTCTTCACCGACCTCTTCCAGCGCGACGGCTCCGTGCTGGCGCTGCTGGACGCGGACTACACGTTCGTGAACGGCACGCTCGCGAAGCACTACGGCATGACTCCCGACTCCCGGCTTCTGGCTTCTGACTCCACTTGGCTCCGCATAGAGGGCGTGCGCGCGCAAGGCCGCGGCGGCGTGCTGGGCTTCGGCGCGACGCTGGCGAAGCAGAGCGGCGCCTCGCGCACGAGTCCGATTCTGCGCGGCAATTGGTTGAGTGAAACCTTGCTCGGCGAGCGGTTGCCGCGTCCGCCCAAGGGCGTTCCCGTGCTTCCCGAGGAAGCCCCCGCCGGGCTCACCGAGCGCGCACTCATCGAGCGCCACAGCGGCGACCCGAAGTGCGCCGGCTGCCACGCGCGCATTGACCCGTTTGGCTTCGCATTGGAGCGCTACGACGCCATAGGTCGCCTGCGCGCGAAGGACGCGGCGGGCCTGGCGATTGACACCCGCACGCGCACAGCCGACGGCACGGAGCTGGACGGTCTCGACGGGCTGCGCAACTACCTGCTCACGATCCGGCGCGAGGCCTTCGAGCGGCAGTTCTGCCGGAAGCTGCTGGGCTTCGCGCTTGGACGGAGCGTCCAGTTGAGCGACCAGCCGTTGATTGACGAGATGCTGAAGCAGTTCGCGGCGAACGATCACCGTGTCGGCACGGCGGTGGAGTTGATTGTGCGAAGCCGGCAGTTCCGGGAAATTCGCGGATTTGCGGCGGTTGACTAAGTTAGTCAACACCACTACACATCCAGCATGACGACGATTACCACGCACGAAGCCAAGACCCACCTCTCCCGCTATCTCGCCGAGGTGGAGTTGGGGAAGGAATACGTGATCGCGCGCGGCAAGAAGGCGGTCGCCAAGCTCGTGCCCGTGAAGCCGGCCAAGCTGAAGCGGCGGCCGAAGGTGGGGGAAACGCTCGACGGTGTTTTTCCGATTCCGGATTCGGCTTTTGCACCGATGACGGACGCTGAACTCAAGGAATGGGGTTTGTGAGATACCTCCTCGACACGTGCACGTTCATCTGGCTGGCCCTGCCGCAGGGCAAGCTGTCTCCGAACGCCACCGAGGCGTTGAACAACCCGGCCAGCGAACTGTTCTTCTCCGATGCGAGCATCTGGGAGGTCAGCCTGAAACATTCGACCGGCAAGCTGGCCTTGCCCGCCGAGCCACGGAAGTGGCTGCCCAGCCGGCTGGCCTTCTTTCATGTCCAAGCGCTTCCCCTGACCCGCGAAGCCATCTTCCGCAGTGGCGAATTACCCCGCACGCACGCCGACCCCTTCGACCGGATGCTGGCGGCGCAAGCCATCGAGTCCGGCCTGACCATCCTTTCGCCTGACACGCCGTTGTCTTTGTTGGGCGCGTCCCGCATCTGGTAACCTGAACGAATTATGAACACCTCCCACCGCTTCAACCGCCGCGCCTTCCTGCGCGGTGTCGGCGTCACCATGGCCCTGCCGTGGATGGAATCCTTCAACGTTTGGGGCGACGAGCCGAAGCAGAAGCCCGCCAGCGAAGCGCCGGTGCGCCTCGCGGTGTTGTTCTCCGGCAACGGCTTTCACTCGAAAGAGTGGTGGGCCAAGGGCGAGGGCAAGGCCATGGAACTGGGCCGCGTGCTCACG
The DNA here is from genome assembly GCA_903863315.1 of uncultured Verrucomicrobiota bacterium. Taxonomy (GTDB): domain Bacteria; phylum Verrucomicrobiota; class Verrucomicrobiia; order Limisphaerales; family SXTU01; genus SXTU01. The sequence goes on from CAIPBN010000370.1 coordinate 7,070, forward strand.
CCGCTGGCTGACTTCCGCGAGAAGCTGACCTTCGTGCGCGGCCTGTATCACGAGGAGGCGCGCAAGGGAAACATCCACAGTTCGCAGACGGGCAACATGCTATCCGGCGCGCCCATCGCGAGCGGTGGGGAGATTCGCTCGGGCACGAGCTTCGACCAGTTGCTGGCGCAGACTTACGGGCGCTCGACGAAGGTGCCGAGCCTCGTGCTGGGCTGCGAGCACTCGAATCCGTCCGTCCACAAGAACTACTCGATGCTCTACAGCTCGCACATCTCGTGGAGTTCCCCCACGACGCCGACGCCGCTGGAGCTATACCCCGCGTTGGCCTTTGACCGGTTGTTCAAGGACGCCGCCACACCGGGCGACAAGAGCGTGCTCGACGCCGTGCTCGCTGATGCCAGCAGCCTGCGCCGCAACATCAGCCCCGCCGACCAGCGCAAGCTCGACGAGTATCTCGACGCTGTGCGCGACGTGGAGAAGCGCATCGAAAGCGCGGGCAAGCGCGGCGAGGTGCAAGGCTGGCGGCCCACGCTCGCCAAGCCAAACATCGCGCGTCCTGCCGACGGCATCCCGCAGGACGTAGCCGAACACATGCGGCTCATGTGCGACATCCTCGTGCTTGGCTTCCAGACCGACACCACGCGCATCACGACGTTGAAGCTGAACAACGACCACAGCGCTCTGCGTTTCCCGAATCTCCCCAGCGTGCAGCAGAAGGGCAACGGCATTGACTACATGATTCACCACCTGCTTTCGCACAGCGACGGCGAGGACTGGCTGAAGGTGAACCAGTTCTTCGTGGAGCAAGTGGCCTACATCGCCCGGAAGCTCGAAGCGATTCAGGAAGGCCCGCGCACGTTGCTCGACAACACCATGCTCATGCACTGCTCCAGCATGATGGCCGGTGCCCGCCACGATAACGACCAGCTTCCGGTCATCTTGCTCGGTGGTGCCGGTGGCCGGCTCAAAGGCGGTCGCGCGCTCGACTACAAGGACAAGCCCGAGCGCCAGCTCTGCCGCCTCTTCCTGTCCATGATGGACAAGATGGACGTGCGCCCGAAGACCTTCGGCGACGCGAAGAAGCCGTTGGAAGAGGTTTAGCCAGGCGGGTGGGCACGGCCGGTCAGCCGGTTCATATTCCCATCAACTCACGTTGCCACTTGAGCAACAGCGCGCCGGGATCGCTGCCGTTGCGGGACAACCACTCCAGCGTCTGCTTGCTGGCGATGAGAGTCGGATCGATGACCAGTTCCGCCGCGCGGCGGTCGCGGTTTGCCTTCAGCCGGTCGAAGCGCGTCCGCTCCGCGTCCGTGGGGTGGTAGGAGACACCGCGCAGCTTTTGCGGACACTCCGCAAATGGTATGGCAAGACCGCGTGCCACGGCCTTCAGCACCCCGTCACGGCGGTGCGGGGCGAAGCGGCGCGGCAGCAGCGGGTCCAACGGCACGTCATCCACCGCCGCGATGGAGAGATCCAGCAGTGCATCGTGGCTCAGGAGGAAGAACGGCGGGCGGTTGCAGCGGGTGGCCTCCTTCTCACGCCAGTGCCACAATTCGCGCAGCACGGCCAGTTCCTCGCGCGTGAGGCGGGCCGCGCCCTTGATGCGCCATTCACGGTCCGGGTCCGGCGGCGGGAGGATGGCGCACTCGGCCACGAGCGCGGCGCAGCTCTCCTCGCACCACGCGAGCCGGTTCTTGGCGACGAGCTGCTCGCGAAGCCGGCTGACCAGCGGGTGCAGGTAGCGGGTGTCGTTGCGGGCGTAGTTCTCCATCCGCTCGGTGAGCGGGCGCTGCGCCCAGTCGGCCTTCTGCGGGCCTTTCTCCAGGGCGACGCTGAGTGTCTGGCCCACGAGATCCTGCAGGCCGAACTTCATCACGCCCAGCAGGCGCGCGGCGATCATCGTGTCGAAGATCTTGTGCGGGACGAACTCGTGGTGCTCGCGCAGCAGGCGCAAATCGTAGTCACTGCCATGCAGCAGCAGCTCGCGTCCGCGCAGCGTGTCCCAGAGCGGGGTGAGATCGAGGGCCGCGAGCGGGTCCACCAGCACGTCCGCACCGGGGATGCTGAACTGAAGCAGGCAGAGCTTGGCCGGATAGGCGTGCAGGCTGTCCGCCTCCGTGTCCAAGGCAATCCACTCCGCCGCCCCAAGACGGGGGAGGAATTCGGAGAGCCGTTCCGCAGTGTCAATCACGTCGCCGATGATAAGCTTCAAATCCCAAGCTCCAAGCTCCAAAGAAATCCCCCGAACTAACCGCGCCTGCCCGGGGCGTCCCGCTGGGTGACCGGCCTTCGGTGGTTCTGAAGCTTGGCGCTTGGAGACGGGGATTTCTTCTTTTAACTTTGCGCCCGTGAACCTCTTCGCTGCCTTTGCCGAGACTGTCGTGCGCCGCCGCTATCATCCCGCCATCTTCTGGGGTGAGGCACAACTCGCCTACGACTGGATTGCGCAGCGGGCGGCGTGGTTGTCACGCACGTTGACGAGGGACATCGGCGTCCAGCGCGGGGATCGCGTGGCGGTGTGGCTCAAGAACTGCCCGGAGTTTCCCGCCGCGCTCTTTGGCGTCTGGCGCGCGGGTGGCGTGGTGACGGTCATCAACAACTTCCTCAAGCCCGAGGAAGTCGCGTTCATCCTCGGTGACTCCGGCGCACGGGTGGTCATCACCGACCACAGTCTTACGGAGAACCAGGCCAAGCTCGTCGCACTCAAGTCGGAGTTGAAGTTTCTCCACGTCGAGGACTTCGCCGCGTTGTCGGAGGTGGACGCACCGTCTCCGGTGGACTTGAACGAGTCGGACCTCGCCGCGCTGCTCTACACCTCCGGCACCACGGGCCATCCCAAGGGCGCGATGCTCACGCACGGCAACTTCCTCGCGAACGTTCGCAGTTGCTTCACCTGCCTTGATTTCCACGACGAAGACCGGCTGCTCGTGCTGCTGCCGCAGTTCCACAGCTTCATGTTCACCGTCGGCACGCTCACGCCGCTGCTCCAGGGTGCGAGCGTGGTGCTGGTGAAATCCGTGAGCCCGTTCAAGCATGTGCTCGACGACATCATCCACCGCCGCGCGACGATGCTGCCCGCCGTGCCGCCGATTCATCGGGCGCTCGCGGGCCTGCCGGCGGGCATCGAGTTGCCGTCCTTGCGCCTGTGCATCAGCGGTGGCGCGCCGTTGCCGATGGAGGTGCTGAAGCAGTTCCACGCACGCTTTCCGAAACTGCCGCTCATCGAAGGCTACGGGCCGACCGAGAGCAGCCCGGTCGCGACTGTGAACCCAATTCACGGCACTCCGAAGGCGGGCAGCGTGGGCCTGCCGATTCCGGGCGTGGAGTTGAGCATCCGCGATGACGACGGCAAGGAACTCCCCGTGGGCACGACCGGCGAGCTGTGCATCCGCGGCCCGAATGTGATGCGCGGCTACTGGAACCAGCCGGAGGAAACGGCGAAAACCATCCGCGACGCGTGGCTCTACACCGGCGACATTGGCCACCGCGATGCCGATGGCTTCTACTACATCACCGATCGCAAGAAGGACATGCTGCTGGTCAACGGCATCAACGTGTATCCGCGCGAGGTCGAGGAAGTCATCCACCGCTTCCCTGGCGTGAAGGACGCCGCCGTCATCGGCGTCCCGGACGCCCGGCGCGGCGAGCAACCGCTGGCTTTCGTGGTGGTCAACGAAGGCGTGTCGCTCGATGAGAAGGCGCTGCACGACTTCGTGCGCGAGAAACTCGCGGACTACAAGGTGCCGCGCCACTTCCGCGTCCTCCCCGCGCTCCCACGCAACGCCACCGGTAAGGTTCTCAAGACCACGCTGCGGGAAATGGCGAAGTGAGCGGAGACGGGGCCTGCCATGCTGACAGAGGAAAACATTCTCGGCCTGCTCAACGGCACTTTGACTCCGGAAGAAAGCGCGCGTGTCGCTGCCGAACTGGCACGCGATCCTGGGGCTGCGCGACGGGCGTTCGGCCCCGATCGGCTCGCGGCGCTGGCGGTCCTGCTGCGCACCTCCGCGCCGGCACCGGCTTTGGTTCCGGCTCCGCCGTCCGCCGCGAAACCCATCTCGGGGCCAGAACTGTCCGCCGACGAAGTCCTGCGTCAGGCGTTGCGCGAAGCCGGCCAGGGGGGATGGGCTTACCGGCCGGCAGCGGGCGAGCGCGGGCCAGGGCTGGGAGCCACACTGGCCGCGGCGTGGCGCGAGTGGAGCCGCACCTGGCATGCGCGGGTGTTGATGATGAGCCTCGCGCTGGGGCTGGCGTTCGCGGTGTTCGTCCTGCTGAAGTCCGGAACGCTGGATAAGGAACATCCGCTCCGCCGCGCACGACCCGACTCCGGCGCTGCTAGCCCTGCCACGAATCCCCCGTCGACCAGCAGCCAGCC
>CAIPBN010000371.1 GCA_903863315.1 uncultured Verrucomicrobiota bacterium
CGCAGGCGTTCCTGAGCGACGCGGCGAAGACGAACCTGATTGTGAACCCGCAGTTGGCCGGCATCAGCCGTGTCAACGACGGCGGCCTCGACCCGCGCCCCGTCGCCGGTAGCCCGGCGCTCAACCCGGCCAACGTGAAGGTGGCGGCCCCCGGCGGCTTCGTCGTCCCGACCGACTACCTCGGTGCATTCGGCCCGGACAACTTGTGGATCGCCAAGTGGACCACGCTTTCCCAATACGGCATCATCCGCCCGAACGGAAACTACGGCCAGAACATCGTCACCATCTCCGGCTCCCTCACTGGCACCAACACCTGGTCCCGCACGAACATCTACCACCTCGTCGGCAAGGTGTATGTGGAGAACAACTCGGTGCTGAACATTGAGGCCGGCACCATCATCAAGGGCACCAACGACACCACCCAGTTCGGCGCGCTTTTCGTCACCCGGGGCGGCAAAATCTTCGCCAACGGCACCGCGCAGAACCCGATTATCTTCACCTCCACGGCGGACAACCTCGGCACCACCAACGCTTGGCCCAACCTCGGCATCTACGACCGCGGCCTGTGGGGCGGCGTTGTGCTGTTGGGCAATTCCTCGCTGAACAGCGGCGTGGATGCCACTGGCAACGGCTCCTCGCCCAAGTATGACATCTTCGAGGGCCTGCCCGACACCGTCATCAATGGGCAGAACGTCCACCGCTTCGGCGGCAACAACGACGCGGACAGCTCCGGCGTCATGCGCTATGTCTCCATCCGGCACGGTGGCAAGCGCCTGGAGTCCAACAAGGAAATCAACGGCCTGACCTTCTGCGGCGTCGGCAGCGGCACCGTGATCGAGTTCATCGAAGCCTACGCGATTGCGGACGACGGCTTCGAGTGGTTCGGCGGCACGGTCAACACCCGCTACCTCGTCTCCGCCTTCAACGACGACGAGGCGTTCGACACCGACCAGGGCTATCGCGGCCAGAACCAGTTCTGGTTCGGCATCCAGGAGCACGGCGCCAAGGATGGCGGCTTTGAAATTGACGGCGACGCGCCCGTCACCGGCGTGCAGCCGACCTCCGTGTGGAAAATCTGGAACGCGACCATCCTCGGTTCCGGCTCGGCCAATGGCCAGCAGGCCGGCACCGCGTTCGTCATCCGTGAGTTTGCGTCACCGAGCTTCTTCAACGGCATCTTCGGCGACTTTGCGCGCCGCGGCTTGAGCATCGACGCCAACTCGACCACGCACATCGCAGGTGGCGGGCTGGACATCGCGAACAACATCTTCTTCGGGTTCGGCACGAATGACGCGGTGACGAACATCGGTGTGACCGCCAGCGCGCAGGCGTTCCTGAGCGACGCGGCCAAGACGAACCTCATCGTTAGCCCGCAGCTCGCTGGCATCAGCCGCATCAACAACCAAGGCCTTGATCCGCGCCCGGTGTTCGGCAGCCCGGCGCTCAATCCGGCCAACGTGAAGCCCACGCCGGCCAACGGGTTCTTTGTTGACGCTCCTTACATCGGTGCCTTCGGCAGCCACAACTGGGCCGCTGATTGGACCACGCTCGGTGCCTACGGGGTGATGACGGCCAACGGCGCGCGCATTCCGCAGACCACGCCGCTGCAGGCCACTGCCCCGACCGTCAACGTGCAGCCCCCGGCCAACACCGTTGCCAACGCGGGTGGCACCGTGACGCTCTCCCCGAACGTCACCGGCGCGACCTCGTTCCAGTGGTATAAGAACGGCGTCGCCATCCCCGGTGCAAACGGCGCGACCCTTACGCTCAACAACGTGCGCGGCAGCGCCGGCCTCGACCACACTGGCCCCAGCAGCAGCCGCCCGCCCTTCCAGGAGTCGGTGGATTCCGGTTACGCGCTCATCGCGCTCATGTCCGTGGGCGACACGGTCAACAACAAGGCCGACGGCACGCCGCACCGGCTCGTGGGCCTGCTCGACGGCCTTGGCGCGTTCGACAATGGCGACGGCACCTTCACCGTGCTGGCCAACCATGAAATTGGAGCCAGCCTCGGTGTCAACCGGGCGCACGGCACGAACGGCGGGTTCGTCAGCAAAATCACCATCGCCAAGAGCAACCTCGCGGTGCTCAACGTGAGCGACCTCGCCACGAACATCCAAGTTTGGAACGGCAGCAGCTTCGTTCAAAGCAACACGTCACTGGCACGTCTTTGCTCCGCCGACCTGCCTGCCGTCTCCGCCTTCAACTTCCCCGGTGGAAACCTCGGCACTCCCAACCGCATCTTCATGAACGGTGAGGAGAACGCCAACGGTCGCGGCTTCGCATTCGTCGCCACCGGCCCTGACGCGGGCAAGGCGTGGGAACTCCCCTACCTCGGCAAGTTCGCCTGGGAAAACTCCGTCGCCAGCCCGTTCCCGCAGGCCAAGACCATCGTGATGGGCCTCGACGATGACGGCACCACCGACTCGCAGGTCTATGTCTGGATTGGCCAGAAGCAGGCCAGCGGCCTTGACATCGAGAAGGCCGGCCTCCAGAACGGCAGCCTCTACGGCGTGCAGGTCACCGGCATGGGCCAGGAAACCAACGGCACCACCTCCGTGCAGCGGAACTTCACCCTGTTCAACTTCGGCGACGTCCGAGCGTTGACTGAGGCGCAGTTGGAAACCTTCGGCAACACGAACAGCGTGACCGCCTTCCAGCGCGTCGAGGACGGCGTGTGGGATCCGGCCAACCCGCGCGACTTCTACTTCGTCACCACCGCGAGTTTCACCGGCAACAGCCGCCTGTGGCGGATGCGCTTCACCGACATTGCCAACCCGGAGGCGGGCGGCGTGATCGACATGCTCCTCGACGGCACCGAAGGGCCGAAGATGATGGACAACATCGGCATTGATGCCGACGGCAACCTCCTCATCCAGGAAGACCCCGGCAACCAGGCGCACATCGCCAAGACGTGGAAGTATGTCGTCGCCACGGACTCGCTCGTGCTCGTCTCCCAGCATCGTCCGACCCTGTTCACCACCGGCCAGCCCGGCTTCCTCACGCAGGACGAAGAGGCTTCCGGCATCAGTGATATGACCGCCATCCTTGGCTACCGCGCCTACCTCATCGCCGATCAGGTTCACACAGCTGCCGGCATCCCGGCGGGCTTGAACACCACCGAGCTGCGCGAGAACGGCCAGTTGCAGCTCATGGTCGAGGTCGCCAACGGCGCTTACACGCTCGTCGCGGGTAATGCCAATGGCTCGGTGACCAGCTCGGTCGCCAATGTCACCATCACCGCGCCGCCGGCCATCGCCGACACGCTGTTCCGCAACAGCCTGCCCGGTGCGACCGTCAGCAGCGGCGGCACCCTGATCCTGAACGTTCCGACCAATGCCGTCGCCGGCACCGGTCCGTTCACCTATCAGTGGTTCCTCAACAACGTGCTCATCCCCAGCGCGACGAGCAGCACGCTCACGGTGCCCGGCTTCGTGCCCGGCAACGCGGGCAACTACTCGGTGCAGATCAGCAACGCCGCTGGCCAGTCGGTCAGCGTGAGCGTGCCGGTCAGCACCGCGGACATCGCCTTCTTCGGCGGCGTCAGCATCGACGGCCCGGTCAATGCGAAGTATCGCATTGAGTTCCTGGCGGACGTGAGCAACACCAACTCCTGGACCACCCTCACGAACATTGTTCATGCGGGCGGCAAGCAGTTCTACATCGACACGACCTCGGATGGTCGCGCCCGCCGGTTCTTCCGCGCGGTGCCCACCCCGTAAGGCGCATCACTCAAGGGGCCGCCGGGGAGAAATCCCGGCGGCCCGCTTCCAGAGTTCCCTCGTGTGAGGGGACGGCAGGCTCCAGCAAGCGTCGTGTGCGGCTGGGGCCTGCCTTGTTTTTCCACCCGTAGCTGACGACGTGAGGAGTCTCTGATTGTAATCCATGAAGTGCCCGATGGCGCATTGTCCGGGCGCTGCTATGCTCGCCGCCACCTGACCGCCATGAACACCCCGCCGACCACACCGCCGCCGATTGAATCGCTGTCCCCGGGCTGCGTGTCGTGTATGCAAGCGCGGAAGCACGAACAGCCGGAGGCATCCAGCGGGGGCCGGCGCAGCTTCCTCAAGGCCACCGCCCGCGCCGTGCTGCTGGTCGAGGCGTCCGGCCTGCCGTGGGCGGAATTCTTTGCACCAGCGGCCCGCGCGGCAGACCCTGTGGGCATCGTCCGCGTGGCGCTGGCGGATTTTCCCGCGCTCGGGGCGGTGTCTGGCTCCGTCCACCTCGTGGTCGCTGCGCCGACACCCCTTTATCCCGTCATCCTCACGCGCACGGACACGAACACGTTCGCGGCGGTCAGTTCGCAATGCACCCACAGCGGCTGCATTGTGAACACATTCTCCGACACCGATGGCTCCATGCTTTGCACCTGTCATGGCTCGCGCTTTACCGCACAGGGCGTGGTTCTCAACGGCCCGGCGGGCTTCGACCTGACGAGCTACGCCGCGCGAATGGTCAGCGCAGAGGTGGTGGAGGTGGAGATTCCCGGCATCGGCTTTGCGCTGGCCGGCGCGTTGGTGAACACGACAGTCGGCCGTCGGATGCGCCTCTCCTTTCCCACCACCAGCGCCCTCCGCTATGAAATCAAGCGCCGCGTCTCCATGACCACACCAGCGACCATCGTGCCCTTCAGCCTCACCGAGACAGGCGCGGCCTCGCAAACCCAGCTCACCGGCGACGGGGCAACCACCACGCTCTACGTCGAGGCCGATGCCGCAACGGGTTTCCTCTCCGTCTCGCGCTTCTAAGCACTCCGCCCCCAAATCTTCACCTCCCCGTAACTCGGCCGCCGCCGAAGCGACACGCACCCGTCCGATGGTTGGCGCGCTTTGGGCATGAATCGCGCGCGGTTTCTCCTCTTGCTGCCGTCGTCCGTCCTCGCCATCCGCTCAACGATGGCTGGTGATGTGGATTTGCCCGCGCTCCAGCGCGCCGTCGTTACGCACCACGCGCGGCTGGTCCACGCGGCGTATGAGGATGCGCGCACAACGGCAGAGGCCTTACAAAAGGCTGTCGCTGACTTCCTCATCGCCCCGAGTGCCGGACGGGTGGCGGTCGCACGGCAGGCCTGGCTCGCCGCGCGCGTGCCCTACTTGCAAACCGAGGTCTGCCGCTTCTGCGACGGCCCCATCGAACAGGTCGAAGCTTTCGTCAACGCCTGGCCGATGGACGAGGCGTTGATTGACTACGTCGTGGGGCAGCCGCAGGCCGGCGTCATTCATGCAGTGAAGGAGTTTCCCCAGCTCACCAAGGAACTGCTCCTGTCGCTGAACGAGAAGGAAGGCGAGAAAAACATCAGTGTCGGCTTCCACGCCATCGAGTTCCTGCTGTGGGGCCAAGACACCAATCCCCAAGGCCCGGGCAACCGACCGTGGCAGGACTACGACTTAGCTAAGGCAGGCGATGCCCAAAGCCCCGTCGCGCGCCGCCGCGAATACCTGCGACTGACGTGCGAACTGCTGGTCGGGCATCTGCGCCAGGTCGAGGAGGCGTGGGCGCCGGAACGCAAGGGCAACTTTCGTGTGCAGTTCGTCACGCAGCCGCCCGCGCAGTCGCTCACGCTCATCCTCAAGGGCGCGGGCACACTCGCCGGCCCGGAGTTGTCAGGCGAACGGCTCACCGTGGCCTACGAGACCAAGGAGCAGGAGGACGAACACTCGTGCTTCAGTGACAACACACACCACGATTTCCTCTACGACGCGCTCGGGTTGGAGAATGTCTGGTTGGGCCGCTACCGGCGCGCGAGCGGTGAACTCGTTTCCGGTCCCGGCCTGCGCGACCTGTTGCAGCGTGTGGACGCGAAGCTCGCCGAGAAGCTCACCGCGCACGCCGCCGCCGGGGTCGCCGCCGCCCGCGCGATTCCCACGCCCTTCGACCAAGCCATCCTCGGTCCCGACACCGCGCCCGGCCGGCAAGCCGTGAAGCACGCCATCGCCACCTTCCGCGCGGAGTCCGACCTCTTCGCGAAGGCCGGCGCGGCACTGGGCTTGAAGCTGAGGTTTTGAGGGATGCGATGAAGCGAACTCCATCCACCAGTAGCGGCCGACGTGAGGAGGCTCTGACTTCGATTCCGCATCGCAGATGGAGCCTCCTCACGTCGGCTGCTACCGTTGGATTGGGGACTTTCCTTGCGCTGTCTTTGCGCGCCAGCGAGCCACCGCACGCACTCGACCCGCGCGAGCTTTCCGCTGGCGACGCCACCGTCTTCGACAACAGCCGGCAGGCATTTTCCCTTCCCGTGCCCGGCCTGACCGACGCGCAGAAGTCCGCCTTCGCCGTCGGCAATTCCTTCTTCAACTTGAACTGGGTCGCCGCGCCCGCGTCCACCGCCGCACGGGACGGACTTGGCCCGCTGTTCAACGCCCGCTCCTGCTCCGCTTGCCACCTGCACGACGGCCGCAGTCGTCCGCCGGAGGCGGGCGGCGCGATGTCCACGATGCTGCTGCGCGTGAGCGTGCCTGGCACGAACGCCCACGGCGGCCCGCAACCGCACCCGATTTACGGCGGGCAAATCCAAGGCCGCGCGCTGCCCGACGTGCCGCCCGAAGCCGACGTGGTGGTGGACTACGAGCCGGTGCGCGGCGCGTTCGCGGACGGCGAAGTGTTCGAGCTGCGCCGCCCGAGGTATTCGCTGCGCAACCTTGGCTACGGTCCGGTCGCGACCAGCCTGCAAATGTCCCCGCGTGTCGCGCCCGCCGTCATCGGCCTCGGCCTGCTCGAAGCCGTGCCAGTGGAACAACTCGTCGCGCTCGCTGACCCGCGCGACCGCGATGGCGACGGCATCTCCGGCAAGTTGAACCAAGTGTGGAACGCCGCGACGCAGCGCCACGAGCCGGGGCGCTTCGGCTGGAAAGCCGAGCAACCGACCGTGCGGCAGCAAGTGGCCGGTGCGTTCAA
>CAIPBN010000372.1 GCA_903863315.1 uncultured Verrucomicrobiota bacterium
CCAAGCTTTCAAATGGACCTTTGGCAGCGCCCACGGCGAAGGCAAAGCCGATGCCAGCGGGCTGGTCACTATTCCCGGATTGAAGATTACCTCCGAGCCGACGACCCTGCTGGTGAACCAGTAGTTCTCCAACCACCACCTCAACTTCCACCATGAAGCACCTCTCACCTCTTGCCTCGCTTTTCCTCGCTTGCACGCTGCTCACCACCGCCCGGGCACAGAACAAACCTGCTCCTCTCCCTGAGCTGCCTGAGATCCTCAAGTCCGTCAAAGGGACGCTCGCCGACCGCAAGCCAGTCGGCCTTACCTTGACCGTGGACTCCAAGACGCCGCTGAGCGCCAGCCAATGGGATGCTATCGCCACCCTTCGCGCGCGGGCCTTCAGCTTCGGCGGCTCGGCGTTGGACGATGCCGGCATGGCCCGGCTCGTGGCGCTGAACCCGGAGATGGTCACGGTGAACGGCTCTCTGGTCACGGGTGCCGGTGCCGCCAAGTTCGGCGAGATGAAGTCGTTGAAGGCCCTGCACACCCTGCACATCACCAAGCCGACGCCCGAGGCCAAGGCAGCCCTCTCCACGCATCCGACCCTCGAAGTGTTTTCGAGCGATGGCGCGTTTTGCATCGAGGCCGTCATGGCTCCGAAGCTTCAGCGCGCGGACCTGAAGCACGGCGCCGCGAGTGATCAGTTCGTTGCGCTGCTCAAGCACCACCCCTCGTTGGAATCCGTGCGTCTCTGGGCAAAGGGTTATGCGGGTTTGAGCGATGCGGCCATCGCTTCCCTCGTGACCATTCCGAAGCTCAACAAACTCTCGCTGGAGTTCGCCGTCTTCACCTACGCCGGTGGACTCAATCGCCTCAAAGAAATCCCCGGCCTCACCACGCTCGACCTGAAGGACGTCGCCCTCTCACCGGAAGACCTTGCCAAGCTCAAGGCGGACCTCCCCAAGGTGAAAATCACCTTCACTCCGATGACAGCAGATTATCGTGCCCAGTGGGACGGATGGGCGGCCAAGAAGAAGTAGTGCGCGTGGGTGGAGCGCGGCGTTCACGCCGCAGAAAGCTGCGGTTGAAAAGTGTGCTCGAAGAACCTTAGGCCTGCTCCTGTTTCTGCGGCCTGAAGGCCGCGCCCCGTTACAACTGCCCCAAGGGCTGAACCATCGGCCAGAGGCGGATTTCCTCGGTGACCAGGTGTGGAGGCATTTGCGCGACCTGCACCAGCAGGGTGCCGATGTCGGCAGGTGAAATGCACTGGGCCAGCACCTCGGGTGGGCGCGGTGGCAGCGCGGCACCCTCAGTGAAGTCCGTCTGCCCCCAAGACGGCAGCAAGGACGTCACCCGCACTCCATGCGGACGCAACTCCGTCAGCAGGCAGCGGGTGAATTGCAGCAACCCTGCCTTGGCCGCAGAATAGACGCTCCAACCCGGCCAAGCGTGGGTGGAGCACGCGCTGCCGAGGTTCACGATCAGCCCGCTGCCCTGCCGTTGCATGATCGCCGCCGCCCGGCGGCAACCCAAGATCGTGCCGGTCAGATTGCTGGCCAGGGACTGGGCGATGGTCACGTCCGTCTGCTCGGCGGCGGGGCCGATCTTCACGCCTTCACCTGCGTTGTTGATCAGAATGTCCAGCCGCCCACCGGTCGCCAGCACGGCTTCCATGAGCCGGTCCCACGCCGCGCCATCGGCCACGTCGGCCACGAAAGGCGTTGCCCTGATGCGGGCGGCGGTCGCCTTCAGACGCGCCTCATTGCGTCCGGTGATCCAGACACGCGCCCCGGCTTTGGCGAACGCTTCTGCGATGCCCGCCCCGAAGCCGCGAGCGCCGCCGGTGACGATGACAATCTGATTGGCCAACGAGTGGTGTGGTTGCATGGCGGACGAGGAGGGAAGCAGGTTCAGGCATTGGCATCACGAAAAAAGGTTCAGGTGCATGCAGTGGGCCACCGCATCCACGCAATCCCCCGGCTGTGCTGCGGAGACCAGCCGCAGCGGATTCGCCTGCCAGGAGGCGTTGATATTGATTCCAACAACGCCCGTCGCGCGGACGTTGCTGCGGCTGATTCCGCGCCGAGCGGGATACAGCCGCGCTCGGGGAACCGGCCGCCTAATCGCCGGGCTTGATTCAAGCGAATGCGTCCCTACACTCCGCCCGTCCCAGACAAGCCGTCGGCATTTGGGCCGGCGCTGAAAACACATATTATGGACGAGCAACCGAAGATTCCAACGCCCTCCCCGGTGCTGATGCGGGAGATGAATTACACCTACACGCCCATCGTGGCCTTTGTGATTGTAGGAATCCTGGCGCTGGTGCTGTGGACCAAGCGGCTGGGACCAACCACCTTGCTCGCCGAGGCCGAGACCATAGACACCGTCGTCTCCAGCCCGCAGCCCGGCGTGCTCGCCGAGGCCAGCAAGGACATCCGCATCTTCTCCAAGGTCGCCAGCGGCCAGATCGTCACTCGTGTGGTCGGTGCCGATCCGAAGAATCCCATCCCCATCACCGCACCAATCGAAGGCGTCATCACCAAGATCCACCGTTATCCCGGCGACACCAACGCCGTCGTCGCGGCCGGCGAGCCCATCATGACCATCACCGCTCCCCGGCCGGATCGCTTGATCGCCTTCCTGCGCCAGCCGCTGACCTTTGATCCCCAGCCCGGCATGAAAGTCCGCATCCGCCCGCGCGCGCGCAGCACCAAGTCGTTTGACGCGACGATTGACAAGGTCAGCCCTCAGCTCGCTCCCATCCGCGGCTCCCTGCTGCCTCCGGGCCAAACCCGGGTGGAACTGGGCCTGCCCATCATCATCGAAAAGCTCCCCGCCGAACTCCAGCTCTACGCCGGGGAAATCGTGGATCTAACCGTGTATCCCGGCGAAGTCGCGGCGAAGTAACGTCCCGACGGTCCAGCAGCTCCCCACTGGACGACCCAACCGCCTGAAGCGGCCTCTCAGCTGGGCACGATCACGCTCTTCGCCGCCTGCCATCGGGCCGTGGTCTGCAACGCTTCGTCCGCCTGCTCGATGGTGAACCGGTGGGACACCATTTCGTGGAAGGGAAACTCCTGCTGGTGCCGCCGGAGAAACTCGATGGCCGCCTGCAAATGCCGGGGCTCACTCGACCAGGAGCCAAACACCTGAAGCTGCTTGCGCGTGATGACGTGTGGATTGAACGCCACCGTGCCCGCGTCACAATAATGGCCCAGCACGAGATACTTCCCGCCATCGCGGCACAGCTCCATGCCTTCCACCACCGCGCTCGGATGGCCCACGCACTCCAGCACCACGTCCGCGCCGTAACCGCCGGTCAACTCCCGCACCCGGGCAAGGCGTGCCGCCGGTTCCCGCACCACTTCAAGGTCAATCACCTCGTCCGCCCCGAAGCGCCTGGCCATTTCCAGCCGGTGCTTCGGCGCGCCGATGACAATCACCTTGCCCGCGCCCGCGCTCTTCGCCACGGCCAGCGCCGCGATGCCCACCGGTCCCGCGCCTTGGACCACCACGGTGTCCTGCCACGCGATGCCCGTGCGCTCCACCCCGTGGATCGCCGTGATGAGCGCGCAGCCCGCGCCGATGACGGACTCGGTGGGCAGGTCGTCCGGCAGTTTGAAAATCGTCGTGCGCGGACGCAGATAATGAAACTCCGCGTAGCCGCCGAGAAAGTGCGGCGCGCAATCGCAGGGATAGCCGATGCCATAAGCCCGGCGCTGGGCGCAGCGCGTAGGCTGCTTCTTCACCGCGCAGTAGTAGCACTGACCGCAGGAGACGGCGGAGTTCCACGTCACGCGGTCGCCACTCTTGAGCGGCTGGCCGGACCAGTCCTTCTCCACCCCTTCGCCCAGAACCTCGATGCGCCCGACGGTCTCGTGCCCGAGAATCACCGGCAGTTTGATCGGCAACTGCCCCTGCCACAAATGCACATCCGTGCCGCAGATGCCGGCCATCTCGGTGCGCACCAGGACCGCACCCGCATCCACCTTGGCCGGCACTTCGTAGGTGTGCAGGCGGAGGGGAGCGTTGAAAGCTTCAAGGACGGAGGCTTTGGCAGTGCGCATAAGGTGGTCGAGTCTGACCGGGATCGCCCCGTCTGCTCAACGGGGAAGTGTGCCCGCCCAAAAATGTTTGGTCAGCAGCGCCGACGAAGAAGTTCGACCAAGCCGAGCACAGCCAGAGCGGCCAGCCCGACCTCGCCATGGACCCCATCACGACGCCTCTGCCCATACCTCGGACAACCTGCCGGTCATTTTCGTCGGCAGCGGGTCTCCCACCACACAATGCTCACCGGCACGGGCTGCCCGGCCCGCCCGCATGAGCAATGCCCGGCTGGGGTTCTGACACCGGCTTGACACTTATCACTTGTCATACAAGCATGCTCGCATGTCAGTTCCCATAAACGGGATTAAAACAGAAAACTTGGTGCCCCGCGCGGTGGAGGCATTACGCCATTTCGTCTTGCACGAGTTGACGGAGCCCGGCGCGGATCTGCCGTCGCAAGGGGAGCTCAGCACAAGGCTCGGGGTCTCTCGCACGGTCGTTCGCGAGGCCATGCGGGTGCTGGAGACGCAGGGTCTCATCGCCCTCTCGCAGGGCAAGCTCCCCAAGGTGATGGCCGCGAATCCCCGCACCGTCATCAACGGCCTTAACACTCTCATGCAGCGTTCCAACATCAGCCTGCTGGACGTGCTGGAGGTTCGCCGTCCGCTGGAAATAGAGGCGGCTGTGCTGGCGGCGGAACAGGCCACTGATGACCATCTGGCGCGAATGCGCGAGGCGAATGCCGCGCTCGCCGCCGCCCGGACCATTGAGGAGCAGATTGTGGCTGACATGTGCTTTCACAAGGCGATCGCCGATGCGACCGGTAACCCGGTCTTTGGCATCATCCTGGATGTGCTTGGGCAGTTCCTGTTCGAATCCAGGCGCACGACGCTCAAGCAAAGCGGCGCCAAGGTCGCCCTGCGACACCATGAACTGTTGCTGGCGGCCATCACGGAGCGTGACCTTGCGAAAGCACGGCAGGCCGCCGAGGACGGAATGCGGCAGACCGAGGCCGATTTGAAGCGCGAGGCCAGACAATCGCTGAAACCTAAACCCTCCCGACCACAATGAAACCGTATCACATGACTTTGCTGGTGTTGCTGGGTGCCGCTTCGGTCCACGCCGCCCAGCCAACCAAGGCATTTCTCACCCGGTATTGTGCCGAATGCCACGACGCGGACGTGCAAAAGGGTGGCCTGCGCGTGGACGCGCTCGCGTTCCCGCCGGCGGGCGCAGAGGCGTTGAACTTGCTCGTCCGGCTGCACGACCGCGTGCAGGCTGGCGAGATGCCGCCGAAGAAGGCGGCGCAACCCACCGCGGCGGAGCGGCAGGCCTTTCTCCGGGCGTTGGGTGATGAGGTGAAGGCGGCAGAGGTCACCGCCTCGGCCGGCGGGCGCACGCTGGTGCGGCGCATGAACCGCGTCGAATACGAGCACGCGTTGCGGGATCTGCTCGGACTGCCGCTGCTGCGCGTGAAGGAGCTGCTGCCGGAGGACGGCCAGCAGTTTGGTTTCGACAAGGTCGCGGGTGCGCTCGACATCTCGCACATTCAGATGAGCAAGTATCTGCAAGCGGCGGACACGGCGTTGCGCCAGGCGATCGTGCCTGCCGCCAAGACCCCGGAGACGAAGACATGGCGCGAACCCGCGGTGATGCAGGACACGGTGCGCGGCGCGATCGCGATTCATTGTGGCGTGCCGCTGAAGGGGCACGAACTCGCTCCCGGTCTCGCGACGCACATCGTGGGCAATCCCGACAAGGACTACGGCAACACTTATCGCGCGGCCACCTTCAAGGGCGAAGCGGACTCCGTTGCGGTGCTGACGGGCGTCATTGGCGCGCATCAACCGGAAGGCGTGCAAATCGACCGCTTCAAGCCGCACGTGCCCGGATGGTATCGCGTGAAATTTTCCACTTGGAGTCTGCGCTGGGAGCGAACCAAGGCGGTGCCTGCGGTGCGCGGTCTCGTGCGCAACCACACCATCTTCGGCCCGCCCTATTTCAAGAACGCTGCGGGCAGGTGGGAGTTCACGAGATTGCCCGAGGAAAAGGCGGATGCCGGGCGCATGGAGAATGTCGAGTTTTACGGCGACGCACCCGTCACGCAAATCGTCCGCGCCTCGCTCAAGGGCGAGCCTATCGGCTACTTCGACGCGCCTTCGTTCCGAGCCAAAGTTCACGAGTTCAGGGTCTGGCTGAATCCCGGCGAGCGCGTTTCATTTCATGTGATGACGCTGCCGGCGACCGGCGCGAGAAATGGCGGACAAGGCGAGGGCGTTCGCAGCTATGAAGGGCCGGGGGTGGCCTACGATTGGTTCGAGGTGGAAGGCCCGCTCATCGAGCAGTGGCCGCCCGCGAGCCAGCGCCGCTTGTTTGGCGAGCTGCCGGTGAGCGCGTATCCGCGCCCGATGCTGGATGGTGTGCCGACGGTCGCCGCCGGTAGGGCGGAAAAACTGCCGCCTGCGGCATTCAAAGGCGCCGGACAGACACTCGGCACCGAGCGTTTGCTCAATCTCTCGGGCACCACCACCGCCCGGTTCAACTGCGCGGTGCCGGGTGAGTATGAGGTCGCGGTCACCGCGTCCGAGACGCATGCAGGCAACGAGCCGGCGAAGATGCGAGTGCTCGTGAACGACGGCGAACTGCCGCACGCGCAGTTTGCGGTGAACGCGCCGCGCACGGAGCCGAAGACGTTTCGCGCGAAGTTCCACGTTCCGAGCGCCGGGCCGGTCGAGTTGGGCGTCGAGTTCATGAACGACTTCCTTGATGAGCAGAATCCCGACCCGAAGCTGCGGGATCGCAACCTGTTCATCGCGGGCGTTGAGATCATCGCGCCGAAGTCCGCAGCCGTCGCCAGCGCGGTGCCCGCGCCTGCTGCGGACTCTTATCGCGGCCTGCTGCTGAGCTTCGCCAACAGCGCCTTCCGCCGGCCGGTGGGCGGCGATGAAATCGCGCGCTACGCCGCCATCGTTGAAGCGGAATTGAAGCAAGGCACGAAGTTCGATGAAGCGATGATCGCGGGCTACAAGGCGATCCTCTGCGCGCCAGACTTCCTCATGATCGGCCTGGAGTCGGGCGTGCCGCAGCGCGCGAAGCTCGGCGATTACGCGCTCGCGTCGCGCCTTTCCTTCTTCCTCTGGAACTCGATGCCTGATGCGACGCTGCTCGATCTCGCGGCGAAGCGCGAATTGTCCAAGCCCGCGACCCTCGCCGCGCAGGTTACGCGCATGTTGGGCGATGCGCGCTCGGATCGC
Organism: uncultured Verrucomicrobiota bacterium; assembly: GCA_903863315.1. Classification (GTDB taxonomy): domain Bacteria; phylum Verrucomicrobiota; class Verrucomicrobiia; order Limisphaerales; family SXTU01; genus SXTU01. Next base: position 7,284 of record CAIPBN010000372.1, read on the forward strand.
TTCATCGAGCACTTCCTCGACGAGTGGCTGGAGTTGAAGAAGATCGATTTCACCACGCCGGATCCGAACCTTTACCCCGAATATGATCCGTGGCTGCACGACTCGATGCTCGCCGAGTCGCGCACCAGCTTCCGCCGCCTGCTCACGCAGAACCTCGGCGTGCGCGAAGTCATCGCCAGCGATACCTTGCTCATCAATCAGCGCCTCGCCGAACTTTACGGAATCAAGGGCGTGGCAGGCTCGGAGTTCCGCGAAGTCAAAGTGCCCGCAAGCACCGCGCGCGGCGGTTTTCTCACGCAGGCCGCAGTTTTGAAAGTCACCGCCAACGGCACCGCGACATCGCCCGTGCTGCGTGGCGTGTGGGTCATGGAGCGCATCCTCGGCATTCCGCGCCAGCCGCCGCCGCCCAACGTCCCGGCCATCGAACCCGATGCCACCGGAGCGGTCACGATCCGCCAGATGATCGAGAAGCATCGCGCTGACGCCGCGTGCGCGTCATGCCACGCCAAAATGGACCCGCCCGGCCTCGCACTGGAGAACTTCGACGCCATCGGCGGCTGGCGTGATCACTACCGGCTCGCCGGCCAGCCGAAGAAAATTCGCGTGGGCACAGGCAAGGATTCCAAGGTGGTCGAGGAGCCATCCATCGAAGTTGTCAGCGATGCCGCGTTGCGCCGGAACCGCGTGAAGCTCCGCCTCGGCTCCGAAGTCGATGCCACGGGCACACTCGCCGACGGCCGCACGTTCAAGGACATCAATGGCCTGCGCGAACACCTGCTGAACGACGAAGACGCGCTCGCCCGCAACGTTGCACGACAGTTGATGATCTACGCCACAGGGGCTGGCATCCGCTTCTCCGATCGAGCGGCCATCGATGCCATCGTGGCGAAGACCAAGGCATCGAAACACGGCCTGCGCTCACTCGTGCAGGAAGTCGCCGCCAGTGACCTGTTTCAAACGAAGTAACCCGACCCACCCATGACCCACATCGCCATTCCCACTCTTTCGCGGCGCACCTTCCTCCGCGCCTCCGGTGCCGCCCTTGCGCTGCCGTTTCTCGATGCCATGCGTCCCGTCTTTGGCAAGCCCGCCGAAGCGCCACGCCGCATGATTTCCATCTGCACGAATCTCGGCATTCTCGACCGCCATTTTTTCCCTGCCGGGACCGGCCGCGGCTACGCGCTCACGCCGTATCTCGAAGCCATCAAGGACTTCCGCGATCAGTTCACGGTGGTCTCCGGCAGTTCGCATGGGGAAGTCACCGGCGGGCACGCGGCCGAGGTCACGTTCCTCACCGCCGCGCCACATCCGGGCACCGCGTCCTTCCGCAACAGCATCTCGATCGATCAGTTCGCCGCCGAGCGTATCGGGCATCTCACGCGCGTCTCCGCCTTGCCGCTTGTCGTTTCGAAGGCCGGCAACCAATCGCTGTCGTTCACGTCGAGCGGCGTCATGCTGCCGGCTGAGCGCAGCCCGGCGCAGGTCTTCAAGGCGCTGTTCGTCGCGGGTGATGCGGCGGCCGTGCAAAGGCAGGTCGATCAACTGCGCACCGGTCGCAGCATCCTCGACGCCGTCGCGGATCGCGCAGCGGCTTTGCAAAAGCAGCTCGGCAGCGCGGATCGTGAGCGGCTTGACCAGTATTTCACCTCCGTCCGCGAGGTGGAGAAACGCCTGCTCATCGCCGAGGAATGGGAGCGCCAGCCCAAGCCCAAGGTCGATGTCCCGGCGCCGAAGGATGGCGAATACCTGCTCGAAAAGCTCGGTGCGATGTATGACCTCGCGCATCTCGCCTTCGCCACCGACAGCACGCGCCTCATCACCCTGTTCATCAAGCTCGACGGCTTCAGCGAGCACATCCCCGGCGTGAGCAGCGAGAGTCACAACCTTTCCCACCACGTTGGACGGGAGGACAAACTGCGCGAATTGAAAAACCTCGAGCTCGCCGAGTTCCAGCAGCTCAACGCGCTGCTCACCAAGCTGCGATCCAGCAAGGAAGGCGACGCCACCTTGCTCGATCGCACGCAAGTTCTCTACGGCAGCAACCTCGG